>NZ_JBSGZN010000009.1:0-194575 GCF_053611025.1 Streptomyces sp. NPDC054842 | reverse complement strand
GCCGTCGGCCGCCCCGTCACCCCGGGACTGTCGTGTGCGTCCGAGCGGCAGGCTCTAGATGTGCCCGGCGCCCGGTCCCGCCGCGTCCGCGTTGACGCCGCGCTTGGTGAGCAGCGCGACGAAGACGGCCACGAGGGCGACCCCGGCGGCGACGAGGCACGCCAGGCTCATGCCGGAGATGAAGGTGTCGTGGGCGACGCCCGTGATCTTCTCGGCGAGCTCGGCCGGCGTGCCCTTCGGCACCGGTGCGGCGCCCTGCTGGACCGCCTGCGAGGCCTGGTCGAGCTGCCCGCCGGTGAGCGGCGGCAGCTTGGCGTCGGCCCAGTTGCCCGCGAGGTCGTTGTCGACCTTGGAGGCCATCACGGCGCCCAGCACCGCCGTACCGAGGCTGCCGCCGATCTGCATCGCCGCCTGCTGGAGGCCGCCGGCGACACCGGAGAGCTCCATCGGCGCGTTGCCGACGATGACCTCCGTGGCGCCGACCATGACCGGCGCGAGACCGAGGCCGAGTCCGGCGAACCACAGCGACATGACGGCGCTGCCGGTGCCCGTGTCCAGCGTGGACATGCCGTACATGGAGATCGCGGTGAGCGCCATGCCGCCCGCCAGGGGCAGTCGCGGCCCGGTCTTGGTGATGAGGAAGCCGGCCAGCGGGGAGCCGACGATCATCATGCCGGTGAGCGGCAGCAGGTGCAGGCCCGCGTCGACCGGGCTCATGCCGTGCACGTTCTGCAGGTAGAAGGTGACGAAGAACAGGCCGCCGAGGAAGGCGATGGCCATCAGGACCATCAGCACCACGCCGGCCGACAGCGGTACGGAGCGGAAGAGGCCGAGGGGGACCAGCGGCTCGCGGACCTTGGTCTCCCAGAACGCGAAGAGGGCGAAGCCGAGCACCGAGGCGGCCAGGAAGGTCCAGGTGAGGCCGTCGCCCCAGCCCCACTCCGGCGCCTTGATGAGTGCCCAGACCAGGCAGAACATGGCGGCCGAGAGCAGGGCTATGCCGAGGAGGTCGAAGGAGCGCGGCGCGTTCTTAGCGCGGTGGTCGGTCAGGATCAGCGCGCCGAGGACCACCGCGAGGACGCCGACCGGCACGTTGATGAAGAACACCGACTGCCAGCTGACGTGCTGGACCAGCAGACCGCCGAGGATCGGGCCGCCCGCGGTGGACGCGCCGATCACCATGCCCCAGATGCCGATGGCCATGTTCAGCTTCTCGGCCGGGAAGGTGGCCCGCAGCAGACCGAGCGCGGCCGGCATCAGCAGCGCGCCGAACAGACCCTGGAAGACCCGGAAGGTGACCACCAGGGCGATGCTGTCGGACAGGCCGATGACGCCCGACGCGGCGGCGAAACCGACCACGCCGATCAGGAAGGTCTGCCGATGCCCGAACCGGTCGCCGAGCTTGCCCGCGGTGATCAGGGTGACCGCCAGGGCGAGGAAGTACGCGTTGGTGATCCACTGGACGTCGGCGAAGCTCGCGCCGAGGTCCTTGGCGATGGCCGGGTTGGCGATGGCGACGATGGTGCCGTCCAGGGCGACCATCATGACGCCGATCGCCACGCTGATGAGCGTCAGCCAGGGATGGCCACGCAACCCCTTCGCGGGGCTCGGTCCGGACGGGGTGGCCGAGGCCTTGTCGGCCGGGCCCGTCGCGTCGACGGTGGTCTGACTAGTCATACGTTCGAGATTAGTGACAGTCGCTGACAGTTGACAAACCGATTCACTAGTCGGTAACTGTCACGACACTCGGACGTACGCTGAGCTGGACGGATGGACGAAACGAGGACCCGATGGACACAGCGGCGCGACCGGGGCTGCGTGAGCGCAAGAAGCAGCGCACGCGCGACGCGCTGCTCCGGGCCGCTCTCGAACTGTTCACCAGCCAGGGGTACGAGCAGACGACGGTCGACGAGATCGCCGAGGCCGTCGACGTCTCCCAGCGCACCTTCTTCCGCTACTTCGCGGGCAAGGAGGAGGCCGCCCTCGCCGTGCAGGACATGACCGAGGCGCACTTCGTGGAGGCGCTGCGCGGCCGGCCGCCGGGCGAGGCCCCGCTGGAGGCGCTGCGCCGGGCGGTGCTGGAGAGCTGGGACACCATCGGCGAGGCGATCGCGCAGGTCGTGCCGCTCGAACTGCACATGCGGACCTTCCAGTTGATCGAGTCGACGCCGGCGCTGCTCGCGGCGCACCTGCGCCGCTCGGCCGAGGTGGAGGAGGAGCTCGCCCAGGTGATCGCGGGGCGGGAGGGCCTGGACGTGGACGCGGACCCGCGCCCGAGGGTCGCGGTGGCGGTGTTCGGCGGTGTGATGCGGGTGACCGCGAGGCGGTGGGGCGCCGGCGAGGACCTGAGCGTCGAGGCGATCCGGGAGTTGACCGCCTCCTATCTGGATCACCTGGGGCCCGCGCTGGCCGGCGACTGGCGCACGCGCCCGGAGCCGCGGAAGACGGGAACGCGTACGCCCCGGGGGTGACGATCACCTAACGCGGTGTCACCAAGTGCCGGACATAAGGCCGGTGTATGGATACGCAGCGTGAGTATTTAACTCAAACTGAACCCCCTATGACCCAATTACCCCACTGGAAACGTGATCCGCGTCACTCGGTTAACGCGAGACTCTCCCGTTCTCCTAGTGTGTCCTCCCAGTGACTTCCTTCGACCCCTCACCCCAACTCAACGCCTGGCGCGCACTGCTCGCGCTGGCCGTGGTGTTCGTGATGCTGGCGACCACCGGATGGACCGCGCTGCACAGCCACCGGGGCGCCTCGCCGCTCCAGGCGTCGCTCTCCAAGTGGGAGCACGGGCGCCTCGCCGGACAGCGGCTGCCGGACGCCGATTCCGCGCCGGGCCGCCTGGCCCGCTTCTTCGCCTCGCTCGACGCCCAGCAGCGCGACGGTCTCGCCCACCGCTACCCGCTGGCGGTCGGCAACATGAACGGCGCGCCGGCGAAGCTGCGTTACCGGGCCAACCGCATCGCGCTGGACCAGCAGCGCAGGGTCGAGGCGCACCGCACGCGCGACAACCGCCTCTCGTCCGCCGGCCAGCAGCAGGCGGCCCGCCGCATGCACCGCTACGAGGCACTCCTGCACGGCAAGCGGCAGATCCTGGCCTTCGACCCCACCGGCTCCGGCCGGGTCGCCGAGGTGTTCGGCGACCTCACCCGCGCCGAGCGGGTCTCGGTCGTGGTGCCGGGCGTCGACACGGACCTCCTCACCTTCCAGCGCTCCAGCCGGAAGTACACGGCGCCCGTCGGCATGGCGCGTTCGCTGTACCGGGCCGAGCGGGCGGCCGACGCCACGACGCGCACGGCCGTCATCGCGTGGGCCGACTACACGGCGCCCAGCGGACTCGGCATGGACGCCGCCACGGCCATGCGCGCCAGGGACGGCGCGGTCCGGCTCAACCGGCTGCTGCGCGCGCTGCCCGGCCGGGCGCCCGTCGCGCTGTACTGCCACAGCTACGGCTCGGTGGTCTGCGGGGTCGCCGCGCACGACCTGCCGGAGCGCGTCAGCGACCTCGCGGTCGCGGGCAGCCCCGGGATGCGCGCCGACAACGCCGGCCGGCTCGACACCTCGGCGCGGGTCTGGGCCATGCGGGACGCCGACGACTGGATCCAGGACGTGCCGCACCTGGAGGTCGGCGGACTCGGGCACGGCGCCGACCCGGTCTCCTCCGGCTTCGGGGCGCGCGTCCTGTCCGCGGCCGGGGCCAAGGGACACACCGGCTATTTCGAACCCGGCACCGAGAGCCTGCGCAACTTCGCGGAGATCGGCGTCGGCGCGTACGGCGCGGTGAGCTGCGCCCACAAGGACGGCGCCTGCACGGAGGGTTTGTCCGCCTCGGCGGCGGCGGAACGCGCGTAGAAAACGAAGAATCGCGGTCGGTTCGGGGAGGGGACGCGGGAGCGCGTGCCGCATACGATGAGCCGCATGGGTGACGTACTGGCCGGATTTCATGCCGCCTGGGAGTTCGAGTCCGACTCCGTGCTCATCCGCTTCGAGCGGGGGATCCGTACGCCGAAGCTGTTCCAGGCACTCGGCGAACGCCGGGTCCCCCTGGAGGCGCTCGCGGCCGTGACCCTCACTCCCGGGAAGCGGGGGACGGTGGTCCTGCACGCGGTGCCGAGGCCGGGCGCCGACCCGCTGATGGAGGCCGCGGCGGGCCAGCTGAAGGAGGGCTGCGACCCCTACCGGCTGGTGCTGCCCGCCGAGCGCGAGACCCTCGCCGAGTACTACGCGGACGAGCTGCGCGCCCTGCTCACGCAGGACGGTTCGCCCGCCGGGCGCCACCTGGTGGAGCCGCCCGAGGCACCCCGGAACTTCAAGGCGTACGACGCGAAGGCGTCCTTCGACGGCAAGGAGGTGTCGTTCCGGTGGTTCTGGACCGGCGCCTCCTCCGCCAAGTGGAAGGCCGGCGACCAGGTCCTCCCGGTCACCGGCCTCAGCGGGGTCGAGTGGCGCTCCCCCGAGGTCTTCGAGGGCCACCTGCGGCTGCTGCACCGTGAACCGGCCGTCCCGCAGCCCGCGCAGGCCGACCAGGACCCGGCGGCCGTCGTCTTCGGGCTCGGCTACGGCCCGGTGCACGAGTCGCTGCCGTTCGCCGCCTCCGTGCTGGCCGCCGTGCGCGCCGCGGGTCCGCCGGCCGCGGTCCCCGCCTCGACGGCGCCCCGCCGCGACCCCGCCGACATCGCCGACCGCATCCGTCACCTGGGCGAGCTGCACCGGGCGGGCCTGGTGACGGACGAGGAGTTCACGACGAAGAAGGCGCAGCTGCTGGCGGAGCTGTAGGGCGCGGCCGTGCGGACCCGGTGGGCTACTCGCGGCCCGCCGACGTGAAGGTCATGTCCGCGTAGCGGTCGCCGGCGACCTGGGCGGCGATCGGCTCCAGCAGGGCGAGCTCGTCGTCGGTGAGGACGATGCGGGTGGCGGCGGTGTTCTCCTCGACGCGGGTGCGCCTGCGGGTGCCGGGGATCGGTACGACGGTCAGCCCGTGCACCGCGGCCCGCTGCTGCACCCAGGCCAGCGCGATCTGTCCCGGCGAGGCGTCGTGCGCCTTCGCCACCGCCCGCACCGGCTCCAGGAGGGCGGCGTTGGCGGCGGCGTTCTCGCCCGTGAAGCGCGGCTGGTGACGCCGGAAGTCGTCCGGGGTCAGGTCCTGCTCGGCGTTCGCGAAGGCACCGGTGAGGAAGCCGCGGCCGAGCGGCGAGTACGGCACCAGGGCCACGCCGAGCTCCTTGGCCGCGGGGACCACGCCGGCCTCGATGTCCCGGCTGAACAGGGACCACTCCGACTGCACGGCCGCGATCGGGTGGACGGCCTGCGCGGCGCGCAGCTCGCGGCCCGTGACCTCGCTCAGCCCGAGGTGCTTCACCTTGCCCTCGCGGACCAGCTCGGCCATGGTCCCGACGCTCTCCTCGATCGGGACGTCCGGGTCGCGGCGGTGCATGTAGTAGAGGTCGATCGCTTCGACGTCCAGGCGCTTGAGGCTCGCCTCCACCGCCTGGCGGATGTACGGCGTGTCGTTGCGGATGACACGCTTCGTCGGCTGGTCCGGCGGAATGGACAGGGCGAACTTCGTCGCGACGACCACCTCGTCCCGGTGGGCCTTGAAGAACGGGGAGAGGAATTCCTCGTTCTCCCCCGCCCCGTAGGCGTCCGCGGTGTCGTAGAGCGTGACGCCGAGTTCCAGCGCGCGTTCCAGGGCGGCCCGCGCCTCGCCGGCGTCCGTGGGGCCGTACGCGAAGCTCATGCCCATGCAGCCCAGGCCCTGCACGCCGACCTCCGGGCCTCCCGTGCCGAGCTGTGCCTGCGCGATCCTGCTGTCCGTCATCGGGGCCTCTCCGACACCGGGGCGCGCCCGGCGTCCGCGTAGAAACTGATCTTGTGGTCGAGCACGGCCAGGGTGTCCTGCAGCTCGGTGATCCGCGCCCGGACGTCCCGGCGGGTCGCTTCGAGCAGGGCGCACCGCTCGCCGTAGGTGTGGTCGCCCTCGCGCACCAGTTCCGCGTACCGCACCATGTCGGCGACCGGCATGCCGGTCAGCCGCAGCTTGCCGACGAGGCTGAGCCAGTCCAGGTCGCGGTTGCTGTAGCGGCGCTGGCCGGTGTGCGAGCGGTCGATGTGCGACATCAGCCCGATCCGCTCGTACCAGCGCAGGGTGTGCGCGGTCAGGCCGGTGAAGGCGACGACCTCGCTGATCGTGTAGTTGTCCCGGCCGTCCGGGCGCGGGTGGCGCTCGGGCGCCGTGGCGCAGACGTCCGTGCTGGTGCCGGTCTCGGCGTCGGCGGCCGTGGTCTCCATCACCGTCATGCCCCCACGCTAAAACCTTGGAGTGCACTCCAAGCAAGCGGAATCCGGCGAAATTCCTGCGACGGGGAGCTGTCGCGGTGCATACCGTGCGGGGCATGAGTCTCGTACGCCGTGCCCTGCCCGAGGACGCCGCGGAGCTGCTCCGCCTGCGCCAGGTGATGATCGACTCGATGGCCGGGGCGGACACCTCCACCGCCTGGCACGCCGAGTCCCTGCCCACCGTACGGCGCAGGCTCGCCGAGCCCGACGGGGACTTCGCCGCCTTCGTCGTGGGCCGTCCGGGGCGGCCGGGGACGCTCGCGGCGATGGTCGCCGGGACGGTGGAGTACCGCATCGGGCGGGAGGGCAATCCGCACGGCGCGGTGGGCCACGTGTTCAGCGTCGCCACCGATCCGCGGTGCCGGCGGCGCGGATACGCCCGCGCGTGCATGGAGTCCCTGCTCGACTGGTTCCGCGAGCGGGGCGTCCCGCAGGTCGACCTGAACGCCTCGGCGGCGGCGGAGCCGCTCTACGCCTCGCTCGGTTTCGTGCGCAAGCCCGACCCCTCGATGCGGCTCCGGCTGCGCGGCGCTTAGGCTCGGGGGCATGTCCTTGCAGAGCCTGGCGTCGATCGAGAACTGGCCCGTCCCCACCGCCGCGGCGGCCGTCGTCCGCGCGGACGGCACGGTGCTCGGGGCGCACGGCCCCGGCGGGCAGCGCTTCGCGCTCGCCTCGGTCACCAAACCGCTCGCCGCGTACGCCGCCCTCGTCGCGTACGAGGAGGGGGCGGTCGAGCTCGACGAACCGGCAGGGCCGGCGGGCTCGACGGTCCGTCACCTCCTCGCGCACACCTCCGGGCTCGCCTTCGACGAGCACCGGGTGACCTCGGCGCCCGGGGAGCGGCGGCTGTACTCCAACGCCGGGTTCGAGGTGCTCGGGGACCACATCGCCAAGGCCACGGAGATCCCGTTCGGGGACTATCTGCGGCAGGCGGTGCTGGAGCCGCTCGGCATGGCGTCGACCACGCTCGACGGGTCGCCCGCCAAGGACGGGGTGTCCACGGTGGACGACCTCGTGCGGTTCGCGGCGGAGGTGCAGGCGCCTCGGCTGCTCGATCCGCGGACCGTCGCCGAGGCCATGACGGTCCAGTTCCCCGGTACGAAGGGCGTGCTGCCCGGGTACGGGCACCAGAACCCCAACGACTGGGGGCTCGGTTTCGAGATCCGTGACTCCAAGTCGCCGCACTGGACGGGGAGTTCGTCCTCGCCGCGGACCTTCGGGCACTTCGGGCAGTCCGGTACGTTCCTGTGGGTCGACCCGGTTGCGGGGGTCGCCTGTGTGGCGCTCACCGACCGGGCGTTCGGGGCGTGGGCGAGTGAGGTGTGGCCGTCCTTCACGGACGCGGTGCTGGCGGAGTTGTCCGGGGGCGCGTGAGCCGTCCGGCTCGGCCCCGGGTTCCGCTCTGGCCCGGGTTCCGCGGGGCGTTTCTTTGACGCCTCGCCGGGGTCCCGGTTCCGCTCTGGCCCGGGTTCCGCTCGGCCAGGCGCTTCTTCGCCCCCTCCGCCCCTTCCCTTCCCGACGCGGGGCTCCGCCCCGGACCCCGCTCCTCAAACGCCGGAGGGGCTGAATTCTCCTCCCCTCTGGCCCGGAGAGGGGCGGATTTTCCCTCCCGTACCGACTCGGGGCTCCGCCTGCGGCCTGGAGGCGCGTTTCCCGGGGTCAGGCTGTCGTCATTTCCCAGATGATCAGTTCCGCCGGGGAGCCCGCTATGGCTTCCAGGTCCTTCGCGTCCGTGATGCGGGCCGCGTCGCCGGTCTCCAGTTCCAGGCCGTCGAGCCTGATCTCGCCGCGCACGACGTGGACGTAGACGAAGGGCGCGTCGGGGATCGCCGTGCGTTCGCTGGCGGTCAGGCGGCGGACGTGGAGCATGGCCCCGGCCTCCGGGACGGCGTACGGCGTGGAGTCCGCGATGCCGTGGACGACTTCGTGGACGGGGTCGCCGCCCGGCTCCAGCGGGGCGAGCCACATCTGCACGAAGGTCAGCGGCGTCAGCCCGTCGTTGCGCTCCACGTGCCGGACGCCGCCGCCGGCGCTCAGCCGCTGGACGTCGCCGGCCCGCACCCGCGACTCGTGGCCGGCGGAGTCGCGGTGCGTCAGCTCCCCCTCGATCACCCACGTGACGATCTCGGTGTGGCTGTGCGGGTGCTCGTCGAAGCCGGCGCCGGGAGCGAGCCGCTCCTCGTTGCAGGCGATCAGCGGGCCGAAGCGGAGGTTGTCGGGGTCGTAGTGGGGGCCGAAGGAGAAGGCGTGCAGGGACTCGATCCCGGCCGCCGGGTCCCCTCCGCGGTAGCGCTCGTCGGCGCGCCGTACGTCCATCACACGCCCACGGTAGTCCCGTGCGGGCGGCCTGCCGGGACCCGGCGCGGCGCACACGCGTCCGGATGAGGCAGTCTTGTCCCGTGCCCGAACCCCAAACCAGCAACACCGAACCCGCACCGCGCCCACCGCACACGCACACCGCGACCCTCAGGCGGCTGGAGAAGTCGTCCGGGAGTCTCGCCGCGCAGGCCATCGCGCGCATGGACGAGACGCTGCCGTGGTACCGGGCGATGCCGCCGGAGAACCGGTCGTGGATCGGGCTGGTCGCCCAGGCGGGAATCGCCGCCTTCACCGAGTGGTTCCGGCGTCCGGACGCCCCCCAGGCCATCTCCACCGACGTCTTCGGCACCGCTCCCCGCGAGCTGACCCGGGCGATCACCCTGCGCCAGACCGTAGAGATGGTGCGCACCACGATCGAGGTGATGGAGAGCGCGATCGACGAGGTCGCGGCGCCCGGGGACGAGTCCGTGCTGCGCGAGGCGCTCCTCGTGTACGCCCGCGAGATCGCCTTCGCCACCGCCCAGGTGTACGCCCAGGCCGCGGAGGCCCGGGGCGCCTGGGACGCGCGGCTGGAGTCCCTCGTGGTGAACGCCGTGCTGTCCGGGGAGGCCGACGAGGGCGCCGTGTCCCGCGCCGCGGCGCTCGGCTGGAACTCGCCCGAGCACGTCTGCGTCGTCCTCGGCACGGCGCCCGACGGCGACAGCGAGCTGACGGTGGAGGCCATCCGGCGCGCGGCCCGGCACGCCAAACTCCAGGTGCTCACCGGCGTGCTCGGCGACCGGCTCGTCGTCATCGCCGGCGGCAGCGACAACCCGCTCGCCGTCGCCAAGTCGCTGATCGGCCCGTTCGCGGCGGGCTCGGTGGTCGCCGGTCCGATCGTGCCCGATCTGCTGGCCGCGACCCGGTCCGCGCAGGCCGCCGCAGCGGGCCTCAAGGCGTGTTTCGCCTGGCAGGACGCCCCGCGGCCGGTGCTGGCGGACGATCTCCTCCCGGAGCGCGCGATCGCCGGGGACCCCTCGGCGCGCGAGCAGCTGGTGGAGGAGATCTACAGACCGCTGGAGGAGGCCGGATCGGCCCTCCTGGAGACGCTGAGCGTGTATCTGGAACAGGCGAGCAGCCTGGAAGGCGCGGCCCGGATGCTCTTCGTGCATCCCAACACCGTGCGCTACCGGCTCCGACGTGTGACTGACGTCACCGGCTGGTCGCCCTCCGATGTACGCTCCGCGTTCACGCTGCGCATCGCCCTGATCCTGGGGCGTCTGGCCGATGGAGATCCTCAGGCCTAGGCTTTTGTCGGGGGTCCACAATTCCCCCTCCTGTTCTTCGTCCCTGTCCCCACGGGCGGCCGTGGCCGTCCACAAGAGAGAGTGTGAGAGTGCTCGTACTCGTCGCTCCCGGCCAGGGCGCCCAGACGCCCGGCTTCCTGACTCCTTGGCTCGAACTGCCCGGTGCCGCCGACCGCGTCGCCGCGTGGTCGGACGCCATCGGTCTCGACCTCGCCCACTACGGCACCCGGGCCGACGCGGACGCGATCCGCGACACGGCCGTGGCCCAGCCCCTCCTCGTCGCCGCTGGACTGCTGTCCGCGTCGGCGCTCGGCGACGTGGCCCCGGGGGCCGTCGCCGGCCACAGCGTCGGTGAGATCACCGCCGCCGCGGTCGCGGGCGTGCTCGGCGAGACCGAGGCGCTGCGCCTCGTCCGCAAGCGGGGCCTGGCGATGGCCGAGGCCGCCGCCGTCACCGCGACGGGCATGTCCGCCCTGCTCGGCGGTGCCCCGGAGACGACGGTGCCGCACCTGGAGAAGCTCGGTCTGACGCCGGCGAACATGAACGGCGCGGGCCAGATCGTGGCCGCCGGTACGCTGGAGCAGCTGGCCGCCCTGGAGGCGGACAAGCCCGAGGGCGTCCGCAAGGTGATCGCCCTGAAGGTGGCCGGCGCGTTCCACACGCACCACATGGCGTCCGCCGTCGACGTGCTCGCCGAGGCCGCCGCGGACCTGACCCCGGCGGACCCGAAGGTCGCGTACGTGTCGAACAAGGACGGCCGGACCATCTCCACCGGTGCCGAGATCGTCTCCCGGCTCGTCGGCCAGGTCGCCAACCCGGTCCGCTGGGACCTGTGCATGGAGACGTTCAAGGAGCTCGGGGTGACCGCGCTGGTCGAGATGTGCCCCGGCGGCACCCTCACGGGGCTCGCCAAGCGCGCGCTGCCCGGCGTCAGGACGCTGGCGCTGAAGACACCCGACGACCTCGACGCGGCTCGCGAGCTCGTCGTCGAGTACAGCGCCGCATAAGGAGCCCGGAGAGCATGTCGAAGATCAAGGCAAGGAAGGGCGCTCCGTACGCGCGCATCCTGGGCGTGGGCGGCTACCGCCCGGTCCGGGTCGTGCCCAACGAGGTGATCCTGGAGACGATCGACTCGTCCGACGAGTGGATCCGCTCGCGCTCCGGGATCGAGACCCGGCACTGGGCCTCCCCGGAGGAGACGGTCGCCGCGATGTCGGTCGAGGCTTCCGGCAAGGCCATCGCGGACGCCGGGATCTCGGCCGAGCAGATCGGCGCCGTGGTGGTCTCCACCGTCTCGCACTTCAGCCAGACCCCGGCCATCGCCACCGAGATCGCCGACCGGCTGGGCACCGCGAAGGCCGCGGCCTTCGACATCTCGGCCGGCTGCGCGGGCTTCGGCTACGGCCTCACCCTCGCCAAGGGCATGATCGTCGAGGGTTCCGCCGAGTACGTCCTCGTCATCGGCGTGGAGCGGCTGTCCGACCTCACCGACCTGGAGGACCGCGCGACGGCCTTCCTGTTCGGCGACGGCGCCGGCGCGGTCGTCGTGGGCCCGTCCGAGGAGCCGCACATCGGCCCGACCGTCTGGGGCTCCGAGGGCGACAAGGCCGGCACGATCAAGCAGACCGTGCCATGGGACCGCTTCCATGTCGGAGACGTCTCCAACCTCCCGCTCGACTCCAAGGGCGAGATCAAGTTCCCCGCCATCACGCAGGAGGGCCAGGCGGTGTTCCGCTGGGCCGTGTTCGAGATGGCGAAGGTCGCCCAGCAGGCCCTGGACGCGGCCGGGATCGCCCCGGACGACCTGGACGTGTTCATCCCGCACCAGGCCAACGAGCGGATCATCGACTCGATGGTGAAGACTCTCAAACTGCCGGCGCACGTCACGGTCGCCCGCGACGTACGCACCACCGGCAACACGTCGGCCGCCTCGATCCCGCTCGCGATGGAGCGGCTTCTGGCGACCGGCGAGGCGAAGAGCGGCGACACCGCGCTCGTCATCGGCTTCGGGGCGGGTCTGGTCTACGCCGCCACGGTCGTTACCCTCCCCTAGTCACACCGTCCGGATCATCACCGGCCGGAGTACCGCCACATCCTCTGAACACACACCGAAGGAGCGCCTGACATGGCCGCCACTCAGAAAGAGATCGTCGACGGTCTCGCCGAGATCGTGAACGAGATCGCCGGGATCCCTGTTGAGGACGTCCAGCTGGACAAGTCCTTCACCGACGACCTGGACGTCGACTCGCTGTCCATGGTCGAGGTCGTCGTCGCCGCCGAAGAGCGCTTCGACGTCAAGATCCCGGACGACGACGTCAAGAACCTCAAGACCGTCGGCGACGCGACCGACTACATCCTCAAGCACCAGGCCTGATCACCCGATCTCCTGGGCTGACTGCCCCGCCACCCGGCGGTGGCGCCGCTGAATCCTCGTATCCGTTGGAGAAAGAATTCCCGTGAGCCCGACCAATCGCACCGTGGTCGTCACCGGTATCGGCGCAACCACACCGCTGGGTGGCGACGCAGCCTCTACCTGGGAGGGCCTGGTCGCCGGACGTTCCGGCGTCGGCCCCCTGGAGCAGGACTGGGCCGCCGACCAGGCGGTCCGCATCGCGGCGCAGATCGCCGTGGAACCGGGTGAGGTCATCCCCCGCCCGCAGGCCCGCCGCCTGGACCGCTCGGCGCAGTTCGCGCTGATCGCGGCCAAGGAGGCGTGGGCCGACGCCGGCTTCACCGCCAAGGCCGGTGAGGACACCGCCGTCGAGCCCGAGCGTCTCGGCGCGGTCATCGCCTCCGGCATCGGCGGCGTGACGACCCTGCTCGACCAGTACGACGTGCTCAAGGAGAAGGGCGTACGCCGCGTCTCCCCGCACACCGTCCCCATGCTGATGCCGAACAGCCCCTCCGCCAACGTGGGCCTCGCCGTGGGCGCCCGGGCGGGCGTGCACACCCCGGTCTCCGCCTGCGCCTCGGGCGCCGAGGCCATCGGCTACGCGATCGAGATGATCCGCACCGGCCGCGCCGACGTCGTCGTCGCCGGCGGCACGGAGGCGGCCATCCACCCGCTGCCCATCGCCGCCTTCGGCAACATGATGGCGATGTCCAAGAACAACGACGACCCGCAGGGCGCCTCGCGTCCGTACGACGTCGGCCGTGACGGCTTCGTCCTCGGCGAGGGCGCCGGCGTCCTCGTCCTGGAGTCGGCCGAGCACGCCGCCAAGCGCGGTGCGCGGGTCTACGCGGAGGCCGTCGGCCAGGGCATCTCGGCGGACGCCCACGACATCGTGCAGCCGGAGCCGGAGGGCCGCGGCATCTCGCACGCCCTGCGGAACCTGCTCGAGAACACCGACCTGGACAAGGCGGAGGTCGTGCACGTGAACGCGCACGCCACCTCGACGCCGGCCGGTGACGTGGCCGAGCTGAAGGCGCTGCGCAAGGTGTTCGGCGACGACACCGACCACATCGCGGTCTCCGCGACCAAGTCGATGACCGGGCACCTGCTCGGCGGCGCCGGCGGTGTCGAGTCCGTCGCGTCGGTCCTCGCCCTGTACCACCGGATCGCCCCGCCGACCATCAACGTGGAGAACCTCGACCCGGAGGCGGAGGCCAACGCCGACATCGTCCGCGGCGAGGCGCGCAAGCTGCCCGTCGAGGGCCGTATCGCCGCGCTGAACGACTCGTTCGGCTTCGGCGGCCACAACGTCGTCCTGGCGTTCCGCACCGTCTAGGGCCGGACGTACGGCGTCGGCTTCCGGTCGTACGCCGAGCGGCACGGGGAGGGGCCCCCGCCTTCGGGCGGGGGCCCCTTCGCATGCCGGTGAGGCGGGTCAGACCACCTGGTGGAGCCAGCGGACGGGGGCGCCCTCGCCGGCGTGGCGGAAGGGCTCCAGCTCGTCGTCCCAGGGCTTGCCGAGGAGTTTGGCGAGTTCGCCCTCCAGCTCGCTCTCGCCGCGCTGGGAGCGGACCAGCGCGGCGCGCAGCCGGTCCTCGGGGATCAGGATGTCGCCGTGGATACCGGTGACGGCGTGGAAGATGCCCAGGTCGGGGGTGCAGCTGTAGCGCTCGCCCTCAGCTGTCGGGCAGGGCTCGGCGGTGACCTCGAAACGCAGCATCTGCCAGCCGCGCAGCGCCGAGGCGAGCTGGGAGGCCGTACCCGCCTCGCCCTTGAAGGAGAACTCGGATCTCCAGGTGCCGGGCGCCGCCGGCTGCCGGATCCAGTCGAGGCTGACGCGCGTACCGAGCACGCCCGCGACTGCCCACTCGACGTGCGGGCACAGCGCGCGCGGCGCGGAGTGCACGTAGAGAACTCCACGTGTCGTCACCGGGACCTCCGGGCAGAGCGGGACATCTTGTAACTTAGCGGAACGGCAGTGGCAGGGCGGCCACGGGGCGAGGCTACCGTGCGGCGGCGCAAGGAGTGTGACGTACCGTCGGTCCCAGGGCGCAGAAACACCGAGGTTTCACCCGGCGGGACGCGTGCCGGACTTCCTGTCGGGGTCCGAGGCCGCCCCGGGCGGCCCGCGGCCGCCGGACTTGACGCGGCGCCGGCCGAGTGTGCACGACGAACGAGGGGAACTGGGATGCGGAAGCGGAGCCACCGTTCACGGACCGTCCTCGCCGTCGCGGCGGCGACCGTCCTGGGCATCGCGGGGTGCGACGCCTCCGGTGGCGACGCGACGGCCCCCGGGGGCGCCGCCGCGAAGGCCCGCCCGTCCCCGCGGCCGACGCCCGCCTGGGACCGCAGCCCGGAGTCCCTGGTCGCGGTGGGCGACTCCATCACCCGCGGCTTCGACGCGTGTTCGGTGCTGTCCGACTGCCCGGAGGTGTCGTGGGCGACGGGCGGCGACGCGGGCGTGCGCAGTCTCGCGGTGCGGCTGCTCGGCCGGACCGGGGCCGCCGAGCGCAGCTGGAACTACGCGGTGACCGGGGCGCGGATGGCGGACCTGCCGGGCCAGATGACCCGGGCGGCGGCCAGGAAGCCGGAGTTGGTGACCGTCATGGTCGGCGCCAACGACGCCTGCCGCGCGAGCGTCTCGGCGATGACCTCGGTGGCGGACTTCCGGGACCGGTTCGAGGACGCGATGCGGACCCTGCGCACGGCCGCGCCCAGGACCCAGGTGTATGTGTCGAGCGTGCCGGACCTGAAGCGGCTGTGGTCGCAGGGGCGCGGGAACGCGCTGGGCAAGCAGGTGTGGAAGCTGGGCATCTGCCCCTCGATGCTGGGGGACGCGGACGCCCTGGACGCGGCGGCGAACCAGCGCCGTGCCGCGGTCCGAAGCCGCGTGGAGGCGTACAACTCCGTCCTGGAGGAGGTCTGCGCGAAGGACCGGCGGTGCCGCTTCGACGGCGGCGCGGTCTTCGACTACCGCTTCGGCACGGCCCAGTTGAGCCACTGGGACTGGTTCCATCCGAGCCGTGACGGCCAGGCGCGGATCGCGGAGATCGCGTACCGGACGGTGACGGCGAGGAAGCCGGCCGCCTGATCCGGGGGGTACGCGTGCGCGTGGCGGGCGGGTCCGGAGCGTAGGGTCTCGATCATGCCTAGCGAACTCTTCGGCACCCTCTCCGACGGCGCCCGTGTCCACCGCTGGACGCTGGAGCGCTCGGGAGTGCGGGTGCGGGTACTGACGTACGGCGGGATCGTGCAGTCGGCCGAGGTGCCGGACCGGGACGGGCGGACCGTGGACGTGGTCCTCGGGTTCCCGCGGCTCGACGACTACCTGGCCCACCCCGAGCCCTACTTCGGGGCGCTGGTGGGGCGGTACGCGAACCGGATCGCGGGCGGGCGCTTCCCGCTCGACGGCCGGACCTTCCGGCTGGCGCGGAACAACGGGCCCAACTCCCTGCACGGTGGGGAGCGGGGCTTCGACAAGCGGGTGTGGGACGCGGAGCCGGTCGAGCACGGAGTGCGCCTGTCGCGGGTGAGCCGGGACGGCGAGGAGGGCTTCCCCGGCCGCCTGGAGGTCTCGGCGACCTACACGCTGGACGGGGACGGCGCGCTGCGGATCTCCTACGAGGCGGTCACGGACGCGCCGACGGTGGTGAACCTGACGAACCACACGTACTGGAACCTGACCGGTTCGGGGAACGCGGGTGGCCACGAACTGCGGCTGGACGCCTCGCGGTTGACGCCGGTGGACGACGATCTGATCCCGACCGGTGAGTTGGCGGCCGTCGAGGGGACGCGCTTCGACTTCCGGACGGCGCGCAAGGTCGGCTTCGGCTACGACCACAACTTCGTGCTCGACAAGGGCCTGAGCGACAGCCCGGTGGAGGTGGCCGAGCTGTACGACCCGGCGTCCGGGCGGCTGTTGTCGGTGGCGACCACCGAGCCCGGCCTCCAGCTGTACACGGCGGACCACCTCGACCCGTCGGTGCCCTTCGCGCCGGGCGACGGCATCGCGCTGGAGACGCAGCATTTCCCCGATTCCCCCAACCGGCCCGAGTTCCCCGGCACGGGGCTGCTGCCGGGCGAGGTGTACCGGTCGGAGACGGTGTTCGGGTTCTCCGTACGGGACTAGGGCCTCTCGTCGGCCGCGGCGGCCCGGTCGGCACGACGGGCCCTGGGGCGGACGAGCCCCGGTCCGGCCGTCAGGTTCCGGACCGGGGCTGCTTCCCGGGGCGTCCCGCAGTCACGCCTCGATGATCGTGCGCACCCGGCGGTCGGCAAGGGAACGGCCTGCCTGAACCTCGTACGAACCCTTCACAAGACGCCACGCGCCGGCGGCCGTGTCCCAGATCTCGAAGGCGCGGCGCGGGAGTTCGACGACGGCCTCGGCGCTCTCGCCGGGGGCCGCCCGTACGGTCGTGAAGCCGGCCAGCCGGCGGGCCGGCCGGGCGGGGTCCGGGTCCACGGGGGCGAGGTACACCTGGACGACCTCGCGTCCCGTACGCGCACCGGAGTTGCGCAGGCGGACGGTGGCGGTGCTGCCGGCGACCTCGACCGACTCGTAGGTCCAGTCGGTGTAGCCGAGTCCGTGCCCGAAGGGGTACGAGGGGGTCCTGCCCTCCTTCTCCCAGGCGCGGTAGCCGATGAACACGTCCTCGGTGTAGTGCAGTTCGCCGTCGGCCGGGGTGACCCGGGTGACCGGGGCGTCCTGGAGGGAGCCCCAGGTGGTGGGCAGCCGGCCGCCCGGCTCGTGGGCGCCGGTGAGGACGTCGGCGAGGGCGGCGCCGCCCTCCTGGCCGGGGAACCAGGCGAGGAGCACGGCGGCGACCTCCTGGCGCCACGGCAGTTCCACCGGGGAGCCGGAGTTCACGACCACGACGGTGTTCGGGTTGGCGGCGGCGACGGCGCGGACCAGGTCGTCCTGGCGGCCGGGCAGCCGCAGGTCCTGGCGGTCGAAGCCCTCGGACTCCACCCGCTCGGTGGTGGCGACCACGACGACGGCGGTGTCGGCGGCGCGGGCGGCCTCGACGGCCTCGGCGATCAGCTCCTCGGGGTCGCGCCTCGGCTCCTGGTGGACGAGCGTGAAGGTGACGACCTTCATGGGGGCGTCCTCGGGAAAGGTGACCGTGTGGCGCAGGGACACCTCGTACGTGCGCCCCGCCGTCAGCTCCACCCGGGCGCGCTCGACGGGGGCGCCGAAGAAGGAGAGGAACGGATCGTCCCTGTCGGTGCGCACCACGTCGTCGTACCGCACCTGTCCGTCGACGGTGAGGGTGAAGGCGCCGAGACCCTTGGTGCCGAAGATGTGCGGGCCGCTCTCTCGCGGGGTGAAGGTGCCGGCCAGCTCGACGCTGTGCAGGGCGTCGTGCGTGACGCCCTCGGGCAGGTCGTCGCCCATCCACTGGAGGTGCCCGGTGGGTGCGTTGCCGGTGCCGATGACCGTGCCCCGGGCGTCGCGGCAGACCGCGCGGAGCGCGAACCCCTTGTCGGCGGGGGCGAGTTCCTCGTTCGGGTCGGCTCCGACGGCGTACGTCAGGGTGCCCTCGGGGAGGGCGGCGGTGAGGCCGTCGAGCGGGGAGACGACGTGTGCCGGGAAGACGGTGGCGGATCCCCCGCCGAGCACGCGGGCGTCGCGGGCGGCGGCGCCGAGCAGGGCGACCCGGTGTCCCTCGGGCAGCGGGAGGGCGCCCTCGTTGCGTACCAGGACGAAGGAGCGGCGGGCGATCTCACGGGCCAGCGCCTCGCCGTCGACGGGGGCGGGCGGCTCGCTCACGACCGGCTCGGCGCCCTCCAGGAGGCCGACGCGGGCGGCGAGACGCAGGACGTTGCGTACGGCGCCGTCCACCGTGGACCGGGCGAGGTCGCCGTCGCGCACGGCGCGGGCCAGTGCCTCGCCGTACACGGTCCGCGGGCCCGGCATGGCGACGTCGAGGCCGCCCTCCATGGCGCCGACGGTGGAGCGGGCGGCCGTCCAGTCGGAGACGTTGCAGCCGTCGAAGCCCCATTCGCCGCGCAGCACCTCGTTCACGAGGTGGCGGTGCTCGGTCATCGTGGGGCCGTTGACCGCGTTGTAGGCGGTCATGACGCCCCAGGGGCGGGCGTCCGCCACGATGGCCTCGAAGGGGGCCAGGTACAGCTCGCGCAGGGCGCGCTCCGAGACCACGTTGTTCACGGTGAAGCGGTCGGTCTCGGCGTCGTTGGCGACGAAGTGCTTCACGGTGGTGGCGACGCCGCCCGACTGCACGCCGGTCACGTACGCCGCGCCGATCCGGCCGGTCAGGAACGGGTCCTCGCTGTACGCCTCGAAGTGGCGTCCGCCGAGCGGGGAGCGGTGCAGGTTGACGGTGGGCGCGAGCAGCACGTGGACGTGCTTGCGGCGGGCCTCCTGGGCGAGGAGGACACCGGCGCGGCGGGCGAGGCCGGGGTCCCAGGTCGCGGCGAGCGCGGTCGGGGACGGCAGGGCGACGGAGGGGTCGTCGGCGGTCCAGCGCACCCCTCGGACGCCGACCGGGCCGTCGGACATGACCAGGGACCGCAGCCCGATCTCGGGGAGCGCGGGCAGGGACCACATGTCCTGCCCGGCCAGCAGCCTCGCCTTCGCGTCCGGGCCGAGCCTGCCGAGGGCCGCCTCGACGGCCGTCTCACGGGCCAGGTCCGCCGCCTCCACCGTCCGCTGCTGCGCTGCTGCTTCCGCCACGGCGTGCCTCCTCGTCGAAGTCCTCGGGCGCCTCCATCCTGCACCGGGCGCCGCACCGCCGTGCGGGCGGACCTGGCGGCGGTGCCGCGCGAGCGGTGCGGGGAGCGGCACGCACCATGGCGTGCGCCCCGTGCGTCACGCGATACTGCGGCCGTTCCAAGCACCCCACGGCGACGGAAGGTTCCACTCCCTTGACTCACGCACGTGCTCGCATCGGTGTCCTCGGACTGGCCCTGCTGGCGGGGCTCGCGACCACCCCCACCGCGACGGCGGCCGAGGCCCCCACCGTCGAGGAGCAGCGGCTCGACAGGGCGGCACCCCAGGAGATCCTGCGGCGGTCCGGATTCGACACCGTGGCACCGCGGTTCGGCCGGGCGCTCGACGCGGCGCACTCGTACGCGCAGGCCGAGCGCGTCGTCGAACGGGAGGGCGCGCGGCTGTGGCGGCGGGCCGTGGACCGGGCCCAGGGCCGCGGCCCCGCGGGCGGCGACCTGAGCCGGGACGACGACCGGCCGCTGTACTGGGCGCGACTCGGCATGACCCGCGAAGTCCGCTCGTGGGAACCGGAGTTCGGCCTCACGGACGCGCAACGGCGTTCCCTGCTCGACACGTTGGAGGAGAACTCGCGCGGGCAGAACGCCGTCCGCTATCCGCACGGCAAGGGTGTGAAGCGCGTCCTGCTCACCGGGTTCGACCCGTTCACGCTGGACCGCGACGTCCGGATCTCCAACCCCTCGGGAGCCGGGGCGCTCGCTCTCGACGGGACGACGATCCAGACCGCGGACGGCCCCGCCCGCGTCGAGACGGCGGTCTTCCCGGTGCGCTGGCGGGACTTCGCCGACGGGACGGTGGAACGGACCCTGCGCCCGCACCTGGGCCGGGTGGACCTGTTCACGACGGTCAGCCAGGGCCGGGTCGGCCGCTTCGACGTGGAGCGGACCAACGGGGCCTGGCGGGGCGGCTTCCCGGACAACGAGAACGTCTCCCGCACGGAGACCGTCCCCGTGGCCGACCCGGCATCCCAGCCGCAGTGGACGTCGACGACGCTGCCGTACGGGGCGATCACGGCCGCGGACACCGGGCGCTTCCCGGTGTACGACAACACCTCGGTGACGGAGATACCGGCGGGCGGCACGGAACCGGTCGTGCGGCCCGGGGGCCCGACGCCCGGTTCGACGGCCCGTGCCGGGGGCGGCGGCAACTACCTGTCCAACGAGATCGCGTACCGGGCGACGCTGCTGCGGGACCGGCTCGGCCTGGGCTCCTCGCTGCCGGGCGGCCATGTCCACACGCCGGTGCTGGAGTTCGGCGCCGGGAACACGGACCCCGCGACCGGAGCGGTCACCGACCCCGGGTTCGTGCGGAACCGGCTGGACATCATCGCGCAGGTCCGGTCGATCCTGCGGACGGCCCTCGAAGCGGGGTGACCGGCGGGCGGCCGTCGGTCAGCGGACGGTCCTCGCGAGGTCGGTGACGGCCGCGACCGCGAGGGCCTCGGTCATGCGGGGGCGGCCCCCTGGTCGCCCCCGTACGGGGCGCCCGCGTGGGGGTGGCCCGCGTCCGGGTGGCCCCCGGCGCTCTCCTCGTCGGGTTCCCCGGTCCGCTCGCCGAGCAGGTCGCGCGCCATCAGGGTGGCGCCCGCGACCGCGCCCGGCATCAGGAAGACCGCGACGAACGGGACCACGAAGGCGACGGCGAGCGGGGTCCCGAAGCCCCAGACGAGCGTCTTGCGGGAGCGCAGCAGGGCGAGGCGGGCGCGCAGTTCGACGCGCCTGCGCTGGAGGGCCACGCCGGTCAGCTCCTCGGTGAGGAAGAAGCCGGTGACGAAGAACCCGGCCACCGGCACGGCGGTCTGGCCGACGACCGGGACGAAGCCGAGGGCGAAGAGCAGGACGCCCCACACGAGGGCCCGGACCAGGATGCGCAGGCTGTCCCGGGCGGAGATCCACAGCTCGCGCCAGAGCGGCAGGCCCGACTCGGGGGCGGTGCCGTCCGGGGAGACGTCCCGGTCGACCTTCTCGGAGAGGGACTCGTAGAAGGGCTGGCCGACGAGCAGGGTGACCGCCGTGAACGTCAGCACGGAGAGGGCCAGGGCGAGGACGAAGAGGACGGCGGTGAGGAAGCCGCGGAAGAGGCCCTGCCAGGGGCTGCCCCAGTCGTCCGCGAACGGGGTCGCCCAGGTGGTGACGTCCTCGCCCCACAGGGCCAGGGCGGTGAGGGCCGCCGCGTACAGCACCAGGGTGATCAGGCCCGGGAGCAGTCCGAATCCGTACTGTTTCCCGTGCCTGGCCACCCATCGCTGACCTTGCACCAAGTAGTGGAAGCCCGCCCCGAAATCACGCATGGACCAGACCCTACCGGGCGTTCCCGGCGCGCCCGGCGGCAGGTTTCCCGGGGTCCGGACGGGCCCGGCGCGGCGGCACTCGCGGCCTCAACACCCCGCCGTGGCACGGGAGTCGGAGGAGCGGGCCTCACCCTGCCGCTCGGAGAACGGACGAAGGGCCGCACCCCGGTGCGGGGTGCGGCCCTTCGTCGTGCGCGACGCGCGCGGTCAGACGAGCGTCACGGTGATGTCGCCCCGGGTGGCCTTGGAGTACGGGCACACCTGGTGGGCCCGCTCCAGGAGGGACCTGGCCGTGTCCGCGTCCACGTTCGGGATGGCGGCGGAGATCTCGACGATCAGGCCGAAGCCGTCCTCGTTCTTGCCTATGCCGACCTTCGCGGTGACGGTCGAGCCGGTGAGGTCGGCCTTCTCCTGCCGGGCGACGACACCGAGCGCGCCCTGGAAGCAGGCGCTGTACCCGGCGGCGAAGAGCTGCTCCGGGTTGGTGCCGGCGCCGCTGCCGCCCATCTCCTTCGGCGGATTGACGACGACGTCGAGCCTGCCGTCGTCGGTGGCGACCCGGCCGTCGCGCCCGCCCTCGGCGGTGGCGACGGCGGTGTAGAGGACCTCGGACTGCTGGATGGACATACGGTGCTTCCTCCTTGGTCCGCCGCGACTCGCGCCCACGATCGCGACGACTTCGGAAAGAAGTTACCGTATGCCGGAAGTCCAGCGACAGGCTCCGGGGGCCCGGAGCCCGCCCGCTCCCTGACCCGCCCGCTCCCTGACTCAGAGCTTGACGATCATCTTCCCGGTGTTGTCGCCGCGCAGGACGCCGAGGAAGGCCTCCAGGTTGTTCTCGATGCCCTCGACGACCGTCTCGCGGTACTTGAGCTCGCCGGCGCGGACCCAGCCGCCGACCTCCTCGACGAACTGCGGCTGAAGGTCGTAGTGGTCGCCGACGAGGAAGCCCTCGATGCGGCCGCGGGTCTGGATGAGACGGGCGAGGTTGCGCGGGCCGGGGGCCGGCTCGGTGTCGTTGTAGACCGAGATCATGCCGCAGACCGCGATCCGGCCGCCCTGGTTGAGCCGGCCGATGGCGGCCTCCAGGTGGTCACCGCCGACGTTGTCGAAGTACACGTCGACGCCGTCCGGGGCGGCCTCGCGCAGCTGCTGGGCCACCGGGCCCTTCTTGTAGTTGAAGGCGGCGTCGAAGCCGTACTCGTCGACGAGCAGCTTGACCTTCTCGTCCGAACCGGCCGAGCCGATGACCCGCGAGGCGCCCTTCAGCTTCGCGATCTGGCCGACCTGGCTGCCGACGGCACCCGCGGCGCCGGAGACGAAGACGGAGTCGCCCTCCTTGAAGGACGCGGTGCGCAGCAGGCCCGCGTACGCGGTCAGGCCGGTCATGCCGAGGACGCCGAGGTACGTGCTCAGCGGGGCGGCGTCCGGGTCGACCTTGACGGCCTGCTCGGCGCTCACGGCGGCGTACTCGCGCCAGCCGAGGAAGTGCAGCACGTGGTCGCCGACGGCGATCCCCTCGGCCTTGGAGGCGACGACCTCGCCGACCGCGCCGCCCTGCATGACCTTGCCCAGCTCGAAGGGCGCGACGTACGACTTGGCGGCACTCATGCGGCCCCGCATGTACGGGTCCACCGAGAGGTACTTGTTGCGTACGAGGACCTGCCCGTCCCGGGGCTGCGGGACCTCGGCCTCGACCAGGTCGAAGTCCCCGGTCTCCGGCCAGCCGACCGGGCGGCTGAGCAGGTGCCATTCGCGGCTGACGGCGGGGAGCTGGGGCGTGTCGGTCATGGGTGCCTTTCCTGAGCGCCTGCGGAGCGGCTCTCGCGCAGTTTGTTTCATTACCTGAAACAACCATGCTCCTGAATATTTCAGGATGTCAAGTAACCGGGTAGCCTGGAGCGCATGTCCCCGCAGAAGACCCGCCCCGACGCCCTGACGGTCGAGGTCGTCGACCTCATCGGCGGTGTGGTGGCCCGCTACCACGAGGAGTACGAGGAGGCGGCCGCCGAGCACGCGCTCACCGGCGCCCAGGCGCGGCTGCTCAGCCTGCTCACACTGGAGCCGCTGCCGATGCGGCGGCTGGCCCAGAAGCTGCGGTGCGAGCCGTCGAACGTGACGGGGATCGTGGACCGGCTGGAGGCGCGCGGGCTGGTCGAGCGGCGCCCGGACCCCGCGGACCGGCGCGTCAAGCTGGCGGCACCCACGGAGGAGGGCCGCCGGATCGCCCGCAGCCTGCGGGACTCCCTCGACTTCGCCCGCGAGCCGCTCGCCGGGCTCTCCCACGAGGAGCGGCTGTCCCTGCGGGAGCTGCTCCGGCGCATGCTCGACGCCTGACGCCTGACGCCTGACGCCTGACGCCTGACGTTCGCGGTGCCGGGGTGCCCGGCGCGGGCGCCGGGTGCCTCTCTCGCGCCGGTACCGGGGCCGGGGCGCCCGGTGGGGATCCTCGCCACCGGGACGCCCGGGGGGTGCGGCGGCGGGGCGCGGAGGCCGCTTCAGGGGCGCCGTCCCTCGGGGCGCGTCCCGCCGGGCCGTGGTCGGGGGCGGGGGGCGCGGGCCGGGGTGACGGGACGCAACGTCCGTACGCGCACGGCCTGGTGCGGCCGTGTCAGGTGCACCACCACAGGAAGCGGCTGCACGTCTTCGTGGGGGACGGGGCCGGGGTGGGCGGGGCCGAGGTGGGCTCCGCGGACGGGGTCTCGGGGGCGCCGGGGGCCGACGTCGCGGCCGGGGCCGAGGGCGAGGCACCGGTGAGCGGGCCCGTGGACGCCGAGGCCTGCTGCGCGTCCTTCTCCTCGTCCCCGTCCTTCTTCTCGTCCTCCGCCGACTCGGACGCCGACGGGGACGCGGAGTCGCTCGGCGAGCCCGAGGGCTTCGCGCCGCCGCCGCCCGCCGCGGAGCCGCCCGGCGCGGACGTCTCGCCGGCCGCCGATCTCGCGCCGCCGTCGGCCCGTTCGTCGGCCGTCGCCGCGCTCGGCGCGGACCCCGGCACCTCGATGCCGAGTTCGGCGAGGCTCAGGGCGCCGGCCGCGAGCAGCAGCCCGGCGCCGACCAGCAGGGCCCCGCGCCGCCGGCGCCGGTGAGCGGCGGCCCTGCGGTCGCGCCGGCCGGCCCGTCCGCCGTCCCGGCCGCGGGTCCGGTCACCGCCACGGCCGCGGCCGCGTGCCGCGGCCCGGCCGGGACGCTCGGCGCCGTCCTCGTAGGGCTCGGCGGCGTCGTCCGTCCCGGCGTGCGCGACGGGCTCGTCCGGTGCGTCGGCGTGCGTGCGGCACGCTTCGGCGGGGGTGCCGCACCCCGGGCAGGCGAGGGCGCCGTTGAGGTGCCTTCGGCACGGCTGGCAGTAGTCCATGACGCCGGAAGACTAGGTTCCTCACAGGTAACGTTCCTAGTCACAGCTGTGAAAGTTGTGTGGGGAACGATGCGTTCCGGCCCGTCGACCAGCCCTCCCTCCGGTTCGCGTGCGCGACGAGCGCGGCATACCACCGGAATCCGTCGCGGGTGGTTGTGTTCGACCCATTGACACTCTCGGGGCTGCGTCCTTACTGTCACGCCAGCATTTCGAACGCATGACGAAATTTCGAACAGAACGAAGAGCACAGGGGGCAACTGCCGTGCGCATCACGGGAATCAGCACGCACGTGGTCGGGACGCCGTGGCGGAACCTGACGTACGTCCAGGTGCACACCGACGAAGGACTCACGGGAGTCGGCGAGACCCGGATGCTGGGCCACACCGACGCGCTGCTCGGCTATCTGCGGGAGGCCGAGGTCAACCACGTTCTCGGCTCCGACCCGTTCGCCGTCGAGGACCTCGTGCGCCGTATGAAGTACGGCGACTACGGGCGGGCCGGCGAGATCGTGATGTCCGGTATCGCGGTGATCGAGATGGCCTGCTGGGACATCAAGGGCAAGGCGCTGGGCGTACCGGTGTGGCAGCTGCTGGGCGGCAAGGTCACCGACAAGGTGAAGGCGTACGCCAACGGGTGGTACACGACCGAGCGCACTCCCGAGGCGTACCACAAGGCCGCCCAGGGCGTGATGGAGCGCGGGTACAAGGCGCTGAAGATCGACCCGTTCGGGACCGGCCACTTCGAGCTCGACCACGAGCAGAGCCTGTACGCGGTCTCCCTCATCGAGGCCGTGCGCGACGCGATCGGCCCGGACGCCGAGCTGATGCTGGAGATGCACGGCCGCTTCTCCCCCGCCACCGCCGTGCGGCTCGCCCACGAGCTGGCGCCGTTCAAGCCGGCCTGGCTGGAGGAGCCGGTCCCGCCGGAGAACCTGAAGGCGCTGGAGAAGGTCGCCGCCAAGGTCGACATCCCGCTCGCGACCGGTGAGCGCATCCACGACCGCATCGAGTTCCGCGAGCTGTTCGACCAGCAGACCGTGGACATCATCCAGCCCGACGTCGGCCACATCGGCGGCATCTGGGAGACCAGGAAGCTGGCGGCGACCGCCGAGACCCACTACATGCTGGTGGCCCCGCACAACGTGGGCGGCCCGGTGCTGACCGCCGCGAGCCTCCAGGTCGGCTTCACCTCGCCGAACTTCAAGATCCTGGAGCACTTCAACGACTTCGCGGACGCGGAGATCAAGAAGGTCGTCAAGGGCGCCCCGCAGGTCGTCGACGGCTACTTCGAGCTGTCCCACGAGCCCGGTCTCGGCGTGGAGCTGGACGTCGACGCGGCGGCCGAGTTCCCGCAGCAGCAGGCCCGGTTCGACCTGTGGGCGGACGGCTGGGAGCAGCGCAGGCCGAAGGGGACGCAGTGAGCGGCGCGGTCGTCGTCGAGGCGCCGGGCGAGCACCGGCTGGCCCCGCACGAGCCGGTGCCGCCGGCGGCCGGTGAGGCGCTGGTCCGCGTCCACGCCGTCGGCATCTGCGGCAGCGACCGCGAGCTCTACCAGGGCAACCGGCCCGAGGGGTACGTCCGTTATCCGCTGACGCCGGGCCACGAGTGGTCCGGGACCGTCGAGGCGGTGGGGGCCGGGGTGCCGCCGGCGCTGGTCGGCCGCAAGGTCGTCGGCGAGGGCTTCCGCAACTGCCAGGTGTGCGACCGCTGCCACGCGGGCGAGACCACCCTGTGCAGCGCGGGGTACGAGGAGACCGGCTTCACCCAGCCGGGGGCGATGGCCCCGACGCTGACGCTGCCGGCCCGGCTGCTCCATGTCCTGCCCGACGACGCCGACCTGACGGCCGCCGCCCTGCTGGAGCCCGCCGCGTGCATCGCGGCCGCCGCGCTCAAGGCGGACGCGCGGCCCGGCGAGCGGGTCGCCGTGGTCGGCACCGGCACGCTCGGGATGTTCGCCGTGCAGTTCCTGCGGGCGGGGTCGCCCGCCGAGCTGCTCGTGGTCGGCACCCGCCGGGACCGCGCGGCGCTGTCCGAGCAGTTCGGCGCCACCGGCTTCCTCACCCGGGACCAGGAACTTCCCGACGACTTCGACGTGGTGATCGAGACCGCCGGGTCCGCGTCCGCCGCGCGCACCGCCGCCTCCCTGCTGCGGCGCGGCGGGCGCCTGGTCCTGACGGGCATCCCGGCTCCGGGCGCCGAGGGACTCGACCCCACCGACCTCGTCGTACGGCAGCTGGAGGTGCACACCGTGTTCGGTGCGCCGCCGGACGCCTGGGCGCACGCGGTGCGGGTCTTCGGCGCCGGACTGCTGGACCCGCTCCCGCTGATCACGCACGAGCTGCCGCTCGCCGAGTTCCCGCAGGCCATCGAGCTGGTGGGATCCGGCGACCCGAAGGTCGGCAAGGTCCTGCTGCGCCCCTGAGCCGTACGCCGGTACGGGGGTCCTGACACCCCGTACCGGCGTACACCCACCGACACGAATGTCGTCCGAAATACCGAACATGAAGGACAGCTTGTGAGCGACGCTCCCACCACGGCAGCCCGTCGACCCGGCGAGCGGGCACTCGCCGCGCTCGGCCTGGGCGCTCCCGCCCTCTCCCCCGCCGACGCCTCGCCGCACACGTTCCCGGGAGGCGGCCGCTGGCGCACCGAGGTCCCCTCCGTGGAGGGGCCCGAGGCCCTCGCGGTGGTCCTCAAGGAGTCCTCGCGGCTCGACGTGCCGATCCACCGGATCAGCCAGGGCAGCGGCGTCTGGATGCTGACCGACGCCGAGATCACCGAGATGGTGGAGTCCACCGGCGAACGCGACATCGAGCTGTGCCTGTTCACCGGCCCGCGCGGCACCTGGGACATCGGGGGCTCCGTGCGCACCGACTCCCGGGGCGGCGGGCTGCGCGCCCGGGGGCACGACGCGGTGGCCGGCTGCGTCGAGGACGCCGTTCGGGCCACGGAGCTGGGCGTCACGTGCCTGCTCGTCGCCGACGAGGGCGTGCTGTGGACGCTGCACCGGGCCCGCGAGGCGGGCATCCTCCCGGCGGACACGACCCTCAAGGTCTCGGCGCTGATCGGCCCGGTGAACCCGGCCGCCTACGCCGTGTACGAACAACTGGGCGCCGACTCCGTCAACGTGCCCAGCGATCTGACGCTCGATCACCTCACCGAGATCCGGCGGGTGTCCGCCGCCCCCATGGACATGTACATCGAGGCCCCCGACGATCTCGGCGGCTACGTGCGCATGTACGAGGTCGCCGAGCTGATCCGCCGCGGCGCCCCGATCTACCTCAAGTTCGGACTGTCCAAGGCGCCCGCGATCTACCCGTACGGCACCCACCTGCGCGACGTCACCCTGGACACCGCGCGGGAGCGGGTGCGGCGCGGACGCCTGGCCCTGGACCTGCTCGCCCGGCACGGCGCGGACGGCGACATGGCAGCCCTCGGTTCCCGGCTGCCGGGCCCGCTCCGGCGGTTCGCAACTCCGTCGTAACGTTCTGAACTCAGCCCTTCACAAAAGACGACGCAGCCGCACACAATCCCACACACCTCCTCTCGGTCCTCCCGCACAGCCGCACTTCCCGACCGAGCCCGCCGAACATCAAGGAAGATGATCATGCGCAATCGCAGAGCAGCGCTCGCCGCCGTAGCCACCGCCGCCTCCCTGGCGCTCACCCTCTCCGCCTGCGGGCAGGACAGCGAGGGCGGCAGCGAGGACAAGAAGGGCGACGCGAAGGGCTCCACGGTCGGCATCGCGATGCCCACCAAGTCGTCCGAGCGGTGGATAGCCGACGGCGCCAACGTCGAGAAGAACCTGAAGTCGGCCGGCTACAAGACCAAGCTGGTGTTCGGCGAGGACGACCCCGACACCCAGGTCTCGCAGATCGAGAACATGATCACGCAGGGCGTCTCCGCCCTGATCATCGCGGCCATCGACAACAAGTCGCTGGACAACGTGCTCCAGCAGGCCGCCGACGCGGACATCCCGGTGATCTCCTACGACCGCCTGATCCTCGGCAGCAAGAACGTCGACTACTACGCCTCGTTCGACAACGAGAAGGTCGGCGAGCTCCAGGGCGGCTACATCGTCGACAAGCTCGGGCTGAAGGACGGCAGCAAGAAGGGCCCGTTCAACGTCGAGCTGTTCGCCGGCTCCAACGACGACAACAACACCAAGTACTTCTTCCAGGGCGCGATGAACGTCCTCCAGCCGTACATCGACAAGAAGCAGCTCGTCGTCAAGTCCGGCCAGACGCAGCTGAACCAGGTCACCACGCTGCGCTGGGACGGCGGCACCGCGCAGAAGCGCATGGACGACCTGCTGACCTCGGCGTACAAGAGCGGTCGCGTCGACGCGGTGCTCTCGCCGTACGACGGCATCTCGATCGGCATCCTCTCGGCGCTGAAGTCCGACGACTACGGCAGCAAGAGCAAGCCGCTGCCGATCGTCACGGGCCAGGACGCCGAGGTCGCCTCGGTGAAGTCGATCATCGCCGGTGAGCAGACGCAGACCGTCTACAAGGACACCCGCAAGCTCGCGGAGGTCGCCTCGAACATGGTGGACGCGGTCCTCAACGACAAGAAGCCCGAGGTCAACGACACCAAGACGTACGACAACGGGGCGAAGGTCGTGCCCGCCTTCCTGCTGGAGCCGGTCAACGTCGACAAGTCCAACTACAAGGAGACCGTCGTCGACTCCGGCTACATCAAGGAAAGCGACCTCAACTAACCGCCGCGTCTTCAAGGATTGGTAGGCACGACCATGGCGGGACCCGTCCTGGAAATGCGCTCGATCGTCAAGACCTTTCCCGGCGTCAAGGCGCTGTCGGACGTCTCTCTGAGTGTCCGTCCGGGCGAGGTCCACGCCATCTGCGGGGAGAACGGCGCCGGGAAGTCGACCTTGATGAAGGTCCTCTCCGGCGTCCACCCGCACGGGAGTTACGAAGGGGAGGTCCTCTTCGAAGGGGAGCCCTGCCACTTCAAGGACATCCGGGCGAGCGAGCAGCAGGGCATCGTGATCATCCACCAGGAGCTTGCCCTGGTGCCGTATCTCTCCATCGCGGAGAACATCTTCCTCGGCAACGAACACGCCACCCGCGGGTTCATCAGCTGGAGCGAGACGCTCAAGCACGCGAGCGAACTGCTGCGCCGGGTCGGGCTGGCCGAGCACCCCGACACGCGCGTCGCGGACATCGGCGTGGGCAAGCAGCAGCTCGTCGAGATCGCCAAGGCGCTCTCCAAGAGGGTCAAGCTGCTGATCCTCGACGAGCCGACGGCGGCGCTGAACGACGAGGACAGCGGCAAACTGCTCGACCTCATCCTGGGGCTCAAGGACGAGGGCATCACCTCGATCATCATCTCGCACAAGCTCAACGAGATCGAGCGCGTCGCCGACTCGGTGACCATCCTGCGCGACGGTCGGTCCATCGAGACCCTCGACGTGAAGGCGCCGGAGACCACCGAGGACCGGATCATCAGCGGCATGGTCGGACGCGACCTCGACCACCGCTTCCCCGAACGGACCCCGCACCAGCCCGAGGTGGGCGCGGCGCCGGCCCTGGAGATCCGCAACTGGACCGTGCACCACCCGATCGACCAGCAGCGCAAGGTGGTCGACGACGTGTCGATCTCCGTGCGCCGCGGGGAGATCGTCGGGATCGCCGGCCTCATGGGCGCCGGGCGCACCGAGCTGGCGATGAGCGTCTTCGGGCGCACCTACGGCCGGTACGCGGGCGGCACGGTCCTCAAGGACGGGGTCGAGATCCGTACGAAGTCGGTGCCGGAGGCGGTCAAGCACGGGATCGCGTACGTCACCGAGGACCGCAAGCACTACGGCCTCAACCTCATCGACACGATCAACCGCAACATCTCGCTCAGCGCCCTCGGCAAGGTCGCCCGGCGCGGTGTCGTCGACGAGCACGGGGAGCGGCAGGTCGCCGAGGGCTTCCGCACCTCGATGAACATCAAGGCGCCGACCGTCTTCGAACCGGTGGGCAAGCTGTCGGGCGGCAACCAGCAGAAGGTCGTCCTCAGCAAGTGGATCTTCGCGGGTCCCGACGTGCTGATCCTGGACGAGCCGACCCGCGGCATCGACGTGGGCGCCAAGTACGAGATCTACACGGTCATCGACAAGCTGGCCGCCGAGGGCAAGGCGGTCGTCTTCATCTCCTCCGAGCTGCCGGAGCTGCTCGGCATGTGCGACCGCATCTACACGATGGCCGCCGGCCGGCTGACCGGCGAGGTGCCGCGGGCCGAGGCCACGCAGGAAGTGCTGATGCGCCAGATGACGAAGGACAAGAGGTAAGAGCGATGAGCACAGATGTGACCGCCAAGAGCCCCGCGCCGGCTCCCGCCGGCAAGGGCGGCCCGGCGGAGGCCGACGGCCTGTGGCAGCTGGTGGTGGACGGCATGCGCCGCAACATGCGGCAGTACGGGATGCTGATCGCCCTCGGCCTGATCGTCGTCCTGTTCGCCGTGTGGACCGACGGGGACCTGCTGCTGCCGCGCAACGTCTCCAACCTGGTCCTGCAGAACAGCTACATCCTGATCCTCGCGATCGGCATGATGCTCGTCATCATCGCCGGGCACATCGACCTGTCGGTCGGCTCGCTCACGGCCTTCGTGGGCGCGGTGGCGGCGGTGCTGATGGTCGAGCACGACGTGGCCTGGCCGGTCGCGGTGCTGCTGTGCCTGGCGCTCGGCGCGGCCGCCGGGGCCTTGCAGGGGTTCTTCATCGCGTATCTCGGCATACCGTCGTTCATCGTCACCCTCGCCGGGATGCTGCTCTTCCGCGGCCTGACGGAGATCTTCCTGGAGGGCCAGACGCTCGGCCCGTTCCCCAGCGGTCTCCAGAAGGTCGCCAACGGCTTCCTGCCCGAGGTCGGCCCGGACACCAACTACCACAACCTCACGCTGCTGCTCGGCTTCGCGGTGATCGCCTTCGTGGTCATCCAGGAGGTCCGGGACCGCCGGCGGCAGCAGGAGTTCGCGCTCGACGTGCCGCCCGCCAAGCTCTTCCTGCTGAAGCTGGTGGCGCTGGTCGCGGCGGTCCTCACCGTCACGATGATGCTGGCCAGCTACAAGGGCGCCCCGGTGGTGCTGATCATCCTCGGTGTCCTCGTCGTCGGCTTCGGCTACGTGATGCGCAACGCCGTCATCGGCCGCCACGTGTACGCCATCGGCGGCAACCTCCCCGCGGCCAAGCTGTCCGGCGTGCGGGACAAGAAGGTCACCTTCCTGGTCTTCCTCAACATGGGCATGCTCGCGGCCCTGGCGGGCCTGGTCTTCGCGGCCCGCTTCAACGCGGCCTCACCCAAGGCAGGCGTGAACTTCGAACTCGAGGCGATCGCCGCGTCGTTCATCGGCGGTGCGTCGATGAGCGGCGGCGTGGGCACGGTCCTCGGCGCGATCATCGGTGGCGTCGTCCTGGGCGTGCTCAACAACGGAATGAACCTCGTCGGGGTCGGCAGCGACTGGCAGCAGGTCATCAAGGGCCTGGTGCTGCTGGCGGCCGTCGGCTTCGACGTGTGGAACAAGCGCAAGGTCGGTTCGTAGGTCCGGTCGTGCGGGGGTCCTGACGGGCCCCCGCACCTATCTCAGGAGCCGCACATGGAAACCACCAGACGCACGGTCATCGCCGCCGCGGCGGCCGCGGGACTCACCGCCGCCACGGTCGGGACGGCGCACGGCGCGGCCGTCCGCAAGCCGGTGAGGGAGCTGTTCGGCACGCTCGCCGACGGCACGAAGGTCCACCGCTGGTCGCTGCAGAACGGCGGCACCCGGCTGAGAGTCCTCTCGTACGGCGGCATCGTCCAGTCCCTGGAGATCCCCGACCGCCACGGCCGGCACCGCAACGTCTCCCTCGGCTTCGACACCATCGAGGAGTACGTCGCCTCCAGCCCCTACTTCGGGGCGCTGATCGGCCGTTACGGCAACCGCATAGCCAAGGGCCGGTTCACCCTCGACGGGAAGGCGTACCAGCTCGCCGTCAACGACGGGGAGAACAGCCTGCACGGCGGGGACAAGGGCTTCGACAAACGCGTCTGGGACGTCGAGGGGTTCACCTCCGGTTCCGACGTGGGCCTCGTCCTGCACTACACGAGCGTCGACGGCGAGATGGGCTACCCGGGCACGCTCCGCGTCAAGGTCACCTACACGCTGACCCGGCACGGCGACTGGCGCGTCGACTACGCGGCCACCACCGACAAGGCCACGGTCGTCAACCTCACCAGTCACGTCTACTGGAACCTGGCGGGTGAGGGCAGCGGGTCGATCTACGACCACGAGCTGAGCATCGCCGGCTCCCGCTACACCCCCGTCGACTCGGGCCTGATCCCCACCGGCGAACTGGCCCGGACCGCGGGCACCCCCTTCGACTTCCGCCGCGCCAAGACCGTCGGCGAGGACATCCGGGAGGGGCACCAGCAGCTCCTGTACGGCCAGGGCTTCGACCACAACTGGGTGCTGGACAAGGGCAGTACGGCCAGGCCCGAGCAGGTCGCCGTCCTGCGCGACCCGTCCTCCGGCCGCACCCTGAGGATCGCGACGACGGAGCCGGGGCTCCAGTTCTACTCCGGCAACTTCCTGGACGGCACGCTGGTCGGCACCGGCGGACGCGTCTACCGGCAGGGCGACGCGCTGTGCCTGGAGACCCAGCACTTCCCGGACGCGCCGAACCAGCCGTCGTTCCCGTCCACGGTGCTGCGGCCCGGCCAGACGTACCGGACGACGACCGTGCACTCCTTCGGGGCCTGAGCGTCCCGCTCCGGGGGGTCTGACGTTTCCTGTGGGGCTTTGGTCGCCCCGACCGCCGAATCCTCACCGAACGCACACGAGTTGAACAGCGCCACCTCCGTATCCGTATGAGAGGGCGGCCCGTGCTCCCCCGGCACGGGCCACCCGGGACGGAGGGCCCGTCCTCCCCGACCGGGCCCGCCACCGACGGAGGTTCCATGGCCGACAACGTCACCTCGCTGTTCCGCAGCACGGCGGCGCACAGCCCCTCGATGGCCGCGCTGACGCGCGAGGGCGACGGGGCCGGTCCGGTGGACTTCTGCATCCCCTGCAACCCGTACTTCCCGACGCCCGCCATGTTCGACGACCTGGCGGGCCGGCTGCGCGAGATCATCACGTACTACCCCAGCAGCGCCGACACGATCACGGCCGAGCTGTGCAGCCTGCTCCGGCTGCCGCCGCAGTGCGTGGCGATGGGCAACGGCTCGACCGAACTCATCACCTGGATCGACCACTTGCTGGTGCGCGAGTCCCTCGCGATCCCCGTCCCCACCTTCGGCCGGTGGACGGACCAGCCGATGGAGACCGGCAAGCGCGTCGACATGTTCCCCCTCCAGGAGTCCAGCGGCTTCGCGCTCGACCTCGCGCAGTACGCGGAGTTCATCCGCGCCCGGGGCTCGCGCGTCGCCGTCATCTGCAACCCGAACAACCCCGACGGGGGGTTCCTGCCCCGGCACGCGGTGGTGCAGTTCATGGACGCGATGGCGGACCTGGACCTCGTCATCGTCGACGAGTCGTTCCTGGAGTTCGCCGACGCGGAGTCCGAGCCGAGCGTGGTGGAGGACGCGGTGATGCGGCCGAACGTCATCGTGCTGCGCAGCCTCGGCAAGAACTTCGGCCTGCACGGCATCCGCTTCGGCTATCTCGCCGCCAACCCGGCACTCGCCGGGAAGGTCCGCTCGATGCTGCCCAAGTGGAACCTCAACTCCTTCGCGGAGACGGTGGTGTTCATGCTCCGGGAGCACGGCGCCGAGTACCAGGAGAGCCTGCACATGGTCCGCCGGGACCGGCTCGACATGGCCCACCAGCTCTCCGCGCTGCCCGGACTGACGGTCTACCCGTCGCAGGGCAACTTCCTCTTCGTGCGCCTGCCCGTCGGCGCGGAGGGCACCGTGGTCCGGGACCGGCTGCTCACCGAGCACCGCATCCTGGTCCGCGAGTGCGGCAACAAGATCGGATCGTCCAGTCGCTTCCTGCGGCTCGTGGTGCGCCCCCAGGTGGACGTGCGTCGCCTGGTGTCCGGCCTGGAACAGGTGCTCTACGGGACCAGGAGGGGAGCCGCCGTGCCCGAGCCCGGCCATGGGACCGGCTACAGCTCGGGCACGGCGGCGGTGGACCGGCTGGTCGGCGCCACGAACGGGGCGGGCATGCCGGGGCTCGCCGCCCAGGCCGGTGCCTGGCCCGGACAGCCGCCCGGGGCCATGCCCCATCTCGCACCCGCCCCGGCACCGGCCGCCGTGCTGCCCGCCCCGGCCGCCGCCATGCCTGACTGGGCACCGGCGCCCGCCGCGGGACTGACGGCCGTCGCCCAGGCCGCCGGGCCCCCGGCCGCCCCGGACCCGCTGACCGGCGGGACGGGCGTGGCGTACGGCGGCGGCGGACCGACGGGGCTGGGGGCCGCCGGCGGGCTGACCGCCGCGCAGGTGCGGGGCTACACGCAGCCGCAGCCACCGCAGCAGCCCCAGGCGCAACCCCAGCAGACCGGCTGGCCCGCGGCCGGGGGCATGTACAACCAGGTCGGTTAGCCACCTCGGCCGAGCCGGGCGGGGCAGGCGCACGCGCAGGCCGCCGAAGGTGTCGCCCCGGGCTACGGCCTGACCAGGGAGAGCCACCCCGGCAGGTCGACCTCGGCCCGCACGGTCTTGCCGGGCGGGGGCTGCCGGTCGACCACCTCCCACCGGTCGGCGAGCGCGCCGACCAGGACGAGGCCGCGGCCGGTCTCGTCCAGCGGCCCTGGCGCGCGCACGTCTCCCGGGCCCGGCGGCCGGGTGTCCGCGTGGGTGTCGGCGACCTCGACGCGGACGCTGCCGGGCACGAGCGCCAGGCGCAGTTCGAAGTCCCGGCCCGGCACCCGCCCGTGCGTCACCGCGTTGGCCGCCAGTTCCGCCACGATCACGGTGACGGCCTCCGCGGCGGCGGTGTCGAGCGGGACGCCCCAGGCGTGCAGCTGCGCCAGGGCGAGGTACCGGGCGAGGCGGGCGCCCCGGGGAGTGGAGCTGATCCGCTGCGTGAACACACGTACGGTGACCGGGCCTCGCGGGGTCGAAGGTGCTGTCATGCGCTCAATCTGACGGCTCCCGCGTCCACTTCACCAGGTCGGCGGCGCGTACGCCGCAGGAGCGTACGCGGTCACGGGCTGGACAGTACCGGTGACGGGCCGTGACCATGTGCACGGGAGGTGACCGGGGTGGTCGATGGAGTAGTGGGCGCGGGCGCGAGCGAGCCGGAGTCGTCCGACAGTCTGCGGACCTTCGGCGCGGTGGTCCAGGCGCTGCGGGAGCACGCCGGGCTGAGCCGGGAGGAGTTCGCGGCCCTGGTGCGGTTCTCCAAACACACCGTGGCGTCGGTGGAGTTGGGCAGGCGGATGCCGGATCCCGCCCTGGTGGACCGGGCGGAGGAGGTACTGGGCAACACGGGCGCCCTCCGGAAGGCGGCGGGCCACCTGGCACGCCAGCCGGGACTGGCGGCGTGGTTCCGTCAGTGGGCGCGGATGGAGTCCGTGGCCGTCACGTTGTGCACGTACGAGTGCCGGATGGCTCCGGGACTTCTGCAAACCGAGGCGTATGCGCGGGCGTTGGCCGCCGATCAGCTGCCCCCGCTCGATGACGCCCAGATCGAGGAGCGGTGGGCCGCGCGAGCGGAACGGCAGCGGCTGTTGCGGGAGCGACCGAACACTGCCTTCAGCTTCATTGTCGAGGAGAGCGTGCTTCTTCGGCGCACCGGTGGCGCCGAAGTCATGCGCGGACTTGTCGATCACATGTTGGAGGCGGCACGGCTGCGGAACGTGGAGATCCAGATCATGCCTCTGGTCCAGGAGTCCCACGCCGGACTCCAGGGGCCCATCCGGGTACTGGAAACCCCCGAGAACCGGTGGTTCGGCTACAACGAGGGTCAGGAGAGCGGCCAATTGATCTCCGACCTAGAAGTGGTCAGCGTCCTCCAGGGCCGGTATGCCAGGATGCGTTCGCAGGCACTCGGGTTTCGGGACTCCACGAGCCTGTTGCAGCGGATGCGAGGAGCATTATGAGCACGAGCGAACTGGCCTGGTTCAAGTCGAGCTACAGCAGCGCATCCGGCGACGACTGCGTAGAGGTCGCTCTCACTCCCGTCGTCGTGCACGTCCGGGACTCCAAGGCGCCGTCGGGCCCGCGGCTCGCGCTCTCCCCGGACGCCTGGGGCGCGTTCGTGTCGCGGGCCCGGCTCGGCTAGCCCTCGGGCGGGGCCAGCCGGATCACGTTCCAGGAGAGCGGCTCCAGGACGGCGTGCAGCGTGCCGTCGCGGAGGACGGTGCCCTCCACCGCGTGGGGGGCAACCCGCTCCGGGGCGTCCAGGGTGTTCCCGGCCTCCGGGTCGGCGTCGGCGAGCGCGCTGTGCTCGACCACCGAGGCCAACTCCATGCCGTGCAGAGCGACTTCGAGGGGCAGCGGCTCGCGCTGGTCGCGGTTGACCGCGAAGACCGTGACCGAGCCGTCCCCGGCGCGCACCGCGGTGGCGTGCAGCAGGTCCGCCCGGCCGTACTTCCGCGTCTCGTACGTCGGGGAGTCCACCCGGACGTCGAGGACCTGGCCGCGCCCGTACCTCGACGCCTGGGCGAAGGGGAAGAACGTGGTCTGCCGCCAGGCCGGCCCGCCCGGCTCCGTCATGATCGGCGCGATGACGTTGACGAGCTGGGCGAGGCAGGCGACGGCCACCCGGTCGGCGTGCCGCAGCAGCGCGATGAGCAGGGAGCCGAACACCACCGCGTCGGTGACGCTGTACCGGTCCTCCAGCAGCCGCGGCGCCTCGGCCCAGTCGGCCCGCCCGACCTCGGAGTCCGCCCGGGACATGTACCAGACGTTCCACTCGTCGAAGGAGAGGCCGATCCGCTTCTTCGACTTGAGGCGGGCGCCGACGTGGTCGCAGGTCGCCACGACGTTCTCGATGTGGGACTCCATGTCGACGGCCGAGGCGAGGAACGAGTCGCGGTCGCCGTCGAGTTCCTCGTAGTAGGCGTGCAGGGAGACGAGGTCGACCAGGTCGTACGTCTCCTGGAGCACGGTCGCCTCCCAGGCGGCGAAGGTCTCCATGCCCTGGGCGGAGGAGCCGCAGGCGACCAGCTCCAGGTCCTTGTCGAGCTGCCGCATCGCGCGGGCGGTCTCGGCGGCGAGGCGGCCGTACTCCTCGGCGGTCTTGTGGCCGGTCTGCCAGGGCCCGTCCATCTCGTTGCCGAGGCACCACGTCCGGATGCCGAAGGGCTCCTTGTCGCCGTGCGCGATCCGCAGGTCCGACAGGGCGGTGCCGGCCGGGTGGTTGGCGTACTCCAGGAGTTCGAGCGCCTCGGCGACCCCGCGCGTGCCGAAATTGACGGCCATCATCGGTTCGACCCGCGGGCCGATCCTCCTGAGGAAGGCGATGTACTCGGAGAGGCCGAAGCGGTTCGTCTCGGTGGAACGCCAGGCGAGGTCGAGCCGTCGGGGCCGCTCCTCCACGGGCCCCACCGAGTCCTCCCACCTGTGGCCGGAGACGAAGTTGCCGCCGGGGTAGCGGATGGTGGTGACGCCGAGTTCGCGGACCAGGTCGAGGACGTCCCCGCGCAGGCCCGTCTCGTCGGCGGTGGGGTGGCCGGGCTCGTGGATGCCGGTGTAGACGCAGAGGCCGAGGTGTTCCACGAACGAGCCGAAGACGCGGGGGTCCACCTCGCCGACGGTGAAGGCGGGGTCGAGGGTGAAGCGTGCCGTGTCGCGCATGGTCGCCCTTCTAGGGGAGTTGCGGGGCCCTTGTCGGCGTGGTCACCGGCCCCGCCGGGCCCCGGGGGGTGAGGGCGCCGCGCCGAGGACCCCGGGTGGCCGAGGACGCCACGAGGCCGCCAGGTGAGCCACCCGCGAACGTGGGCCCTGTCGTCTCAAGTGCCCTGCGTCCCGGGTTCGTTCGAGATTTCGGCGTGCGGCCGTGGCATCGAACGGACCGTAGAATCGAAGCGCTTGCGCGTCAATGCCTCGCGTGCAACTGCCGGACGGAGTAAGGGACATGCCCTGACCGCGCATCCGGCGGGGCCGACGCTCGCGCCGCGTACAGGGCGTGGCGCCGGACACCGCGAGGCCCCCGTCCGGACGGTGCCGGACAGGGGCTCGGGGCGGCCGGACTAGCCGGCGAAGGCGGGCTGGGCGAGGCCCTTCCCGGCGCCCGGGACCACCAGCACCGAACCGCTGAGCGGGTGCGGTGCCCGAAGTCCCGTACGGGCGGTGGTGATGTAGAGGTCGGTCAGGTCCGCGCCGCCGAACGCGCAGGCGGTGGGGCGCGGGACGGGCAGTTCCACGACCTGGTCCAGCTTCCCGGACGGGGCGTAGCGGCGGACCGCCCCGCCGTCCCACAGGGCCACCCACACCGCGCCCCCGGCGTCCACGGTGAGGCCGTCGGGGGACCCGGAGCCGTCCTCGATCTCCGCGAACGGGCGCCGGTTCACCGGCAGTCGGTCCTCGTCCACGTCGAAGACGTCGATCCGGCGGGTCGGCGTGTCGATGTAGTACATCAGCCGCCCGTCGAGGCTCCACCCTGTGCCGTTGCTGACGGCGACGTCGTCGAGCACGGTGCGCACGGTGCCGTCGGGACCGATCCGGGACAGCGTGCCGCCGCCCGGCGCCTCGTCGTACCGCATGGTGCCGGTCCACAGGGAGCCGTCGGGGGCGACGGCGGCGTCGTTTCCCCGGCGGCCCGGCACGGGCTCGCGGTGCAGCCAGCGGAAGCCCTCACCGGAGCCCGGCGGCCCGTAGAGCGCCACGCCGTCCCGGAGGTTGACCACCAGACCGCCGCCCACCCGCGGTTTGGCGGCGCCCACGTGCTGCTCGGTGGCCATGACCGTCGCGCGGCCGGTCACCGGGTCGTAGGTGTGCACCCGGGAGCCGAGGATGTCGACCCAGACCAGCCGCTGCCCGGCGGTGTCCCACGTGGGGCCCTCCCCGAGCGCCGCGTACGCGCGTATCGCGACGTCGGCCTTCATGCCACGTTCCGGTGGCCGAGCCGCTCGGACAGGTCGGCGGCGCCCTTCGCGGCCAGCTCCTCCAGCTCACCGAGCCGGTCGTCGCTCCAGCGGATCATCGGGACGGAGATCGACAGCGCGGCGACGACCTGCCCGGTACGGTCCCGCACGGGGGCCGCGACGCAGCTGACGTCCGGGTTGGACTCCCGGCTCTCCACCGCGACACCGCGCCGGCGGATCTCGGCGAGGGCCTCGCGCAGGGCGGCGGGCTCGGTGATGCTGTTCGGCGTCATCGCGGCCAGCGCCGAGTCGTCGGGGATGCGCGAGCTCAGCTCGGAGTCGGGGAGCGAGGCCAGCAGCATCTTGCCGACGGAGGTGCAGTGCGCGGGCAGCCGGCGCCCGGCGGCCGACACCATGCGCACCGCGTGCGTGGAGTCCACCTTCGCGATGTAGATGACGTCGGTGCCTTCGAGGATCGCCACGTGCACGGTCTCGTCGCAGGTCTCGGCGACCGAGCGGGCGACCTGCTGGCCCTCGGCGGCGAGGTCCAGCTGCTCGGCGTAGCGGCTGCCGAGCTGGTACGGCCGCACCCCGAGCCGGTAGCGTCCGGGCTGGCCCGGCACCTGGACGATGTACGACCGGGCGGCGAGTGTGGTGACCAGCTCGTGCACGGTGGTGCGCGGCAACTGGAGCCTGCGCACGATGTCGGGCGCGGAGAGCGTGCCGTCTCCGTCCAGGAAGAGCTCGAGTATGTCGAGAGCGCGGGTCACGGCAGGTACGAGGCGTCCCACGAGCGGCCCCTCCCTTGTGTTCGAAATTTCAACAGACGATCGGGATGACGAACACAGGCTAGTCATCCAGGCCGGACCGGGCAATGGCCGAGCGGGGGCGGGCGTTCCGGACAGCGCTCGGCGGGGGCCCGGTTCGGCCGCGGACCGGTGCCGGACCGGGCGCGGGCGGGGGCGGGACCCGGCGCGGGCCGAGGCCGGACCGGCTGCGAACTGGTGCCGGACCGGGCCTGGGCGGGACCGGGCGCGGGCTGAGGGCTGTACCGGGCACGGGGTCGGAGAAATGCCGGAAGGCGGACCGGCGACTCGCGCACCGGGCGGATCGGCAACCCGGCGGATCGGCGTCCCACCGGGGCCGCCGTCCTTGTCACCGGCCCCGTCGAGCCCGGCCCGCGTCAGCGCCTGCCGCGGGGCCACTCCCCGCCGGCCCCCGGGTCAACGCCTGCCGCGGGGCACCCCCAGCTCCCCCCTCAGCCGTTGGGCGCGCAGGACGAGTTCCAGCTCGAACCGCCGGTCCGGGTCGTCGACCTCGTCGCCCCACAGTTCCCTGATCTGCCGCAGCCGGTAGCGGACGGTCTGCGGGTGGACCCCGAGGCGGGCGGCGACCTCGGGGGCGCCGCCGCGCGTCTCCAGCCAGGCCAGCATGGTCTCCGCGAGGCGGCGGCCGTGGGTGGGACCGCAGTGCGCGAGCGGGGCCAGGCAGCGCAGCGCGAGGTCGTCGATCAGCTCCTCGGGCTGGAGCAGGACCAGTGCCTCCGTGTGTTCCGTGCAGTGCAGCACCTCGCCGCCCGGCAGCAGCCGCCGCTCCATCAGCCGTACCGCCGCCTCCGCCCAGCGCAGCGACTTCGCCGCGTCGACCAGCGGTACCGGTGGCCCGATCGCCCCCGCCCAGCCGGTGAGCGCGCGGTGCAGCAGTTCGGGGCGGCCCGCGGCGTCCGGTTCCGGCACGACCATGCGGGGCTGCTCGTAGTCCATGTCGAGGAGGACGCCCTGGCCCACGGCGGGGGCGACGGCCTCGCGGGCGGGGCGCAGCAGCACCCCGACCGCGACCCTGTCGGGCAGCGGCCAGCCGATCCGGGCGGCGCGCTCGGCGAGGGCGTCGGTCGGGTCGCCCCGGCTGTGCTCGGCGAGGAGCAGCTCCATCAGGCGGCGCTGGAGGCGCAGCCGCTCGCCGGCCTGGCGGGCCGCCGCCTCCGCGTAGCCGCGGACGGACTGGTCGACCAGCCCGTCGAGGTACTCGTAGCCCGCGTCGACGAGTTCGTACATCGCCGGCGGCGGGATCTCGACGCGCTGCCCGATCTCGGCGAACCGGCGCCAGGCGAGCCGCACCCCGAGCCGGTAGATCGCCTGGAGCGAATCGAGGCTGCGGCCGTTCAGCCCCTCGCCGCGGCCGAACTCCTGGAAGACCTCGGGGTGGACGCGCGGGCGGCCCTCGGCGGTCTCCAGGTGCTGGACGAAGACCTCGATCGCCCGGCGGATGCCGATCAGTGCCATCGGTTCGCCGGAGTCGTCGAGCACGACGGGCAGATGCGGGTACTCCCGGCGGATCTCCCGCAGGATCTCCTCGGCGAGCACGGGCGCCTCCGCCATCGCCAGCGCGGCGAACTGCCGTACCTGGAGGGGCGGAACGTCACGCCAGGCCGAGCGTGCGGTGACCGTCCCCGGGCGGGAGGTCACGGTCAGCGCTCCCGGGCGGCATGCTCGTAGGTGATCAGCGGGGTGTCGGGCTGGTCCGGAGTGGCGTCGAGCAGCGCCACGATGCCGAACGCGGCGCCCACGGCGAGGGCGGCGGCGGCCACGACGGTCAACGCGGCGGCGAGCAGTCTGGACATCGCAGGGTCAGCCTCTCTGTCGGAGGTCGTCCCCACCCCGGCCGCCCGGCCGGGAGACCGAGCGTCCTGCCTGCCCCACACCGGCCCCGTCCGGCAAGTGCCCAGTCTCGGCAATGCATTGACACTTCGTCAAGGGTGCGCCTACGGTTCCCGGCCCATACCGCACGTGCACTTTCCCTCCCGGTGTCGACGCACGCGTATCCGCTCGTACCACCACGTATCACCCGTGTGCCGAGCCGACTCAAGCCACTGGAGTGCCCGGATGCGCCGGACTGCCCGCCTGTCCCCCGACCACCACCGCCCACGGACGTCCTCCGGGCCGCGCCCGCCGGTCTCCGTCTCCCTCCTCCTGCTCGGCGTCGGCACCTTTCTGCTGGTCCTGGCCCCGATGCTCGCCTGGTACGTGCAGCCGCGCGCCGCCGTGAACCCCGTCGACATCGACACCACCGCGGTCTACACCGGCACCGGCAGCGTCTTCGACGTCGAGAAGGTCGAGACCGTCCCGGACCAGCGGATCACCGTCACCCAGCGGGTGCGCGGCGACGTCGCCGACAGCGAGCGCAGCGGCCGGGCCGTCTGGGACGTGACGACGACGGTCGACACCGACAAGTCGCTGCCCGCGGCCGACCCGCACGACGCCCTGGAGTTCGTGCCGCACCGGTGGGTCACCGACCGCAGGACCAACGCCCCGGTGCACTGCTGCCGGGAGAAGCCGTACATCCAGGGCGAGGCCTACCTCAAGTTCCCCTTCGACGTGCAGAAACGCGCCTACCGGTGGTGGGACAACTCCCTGGGCGCGGCGGTCACGCTGCACTACCGGGACACCAGGAAGGTCCAGGGGTACGAGGGTTACCGGTTCACCGGCAGCGTGCCGGCCACCAGGACCGGGACCAGGCTCGTACCGGGCGCGATCGTCGGGCAGCCGAAGCGCAGCCAGGTGCTCGCCGAGGAGTGGTACGCCAACCACCGCGTCGAGCTGGTCGTCGACCAGCGCACCGGCCGGGTGCTGTACGCGCAGGTGGGCCCCCGCAAGACGCTGCGCGCCCCGGGCGCCCGCAAGGACGCGGCGGTGCTCCTGGACAGCAGGAAGCTCGCGTTCACCACCGCCACCCAGAAGGACCAGGTGAAGCAGGCGAGGTCCGAGAGCGGCCAACTGCGCATGGTGGGGCGGACGTTGCCCGTGGGGGCCGCGGTGCTGGGCTTCCTGCTCGCCGCGGCGGGGGCCGTTTTGGTGGCGCGCGGGCGCCCGCGTCCCGATACGCCCGACTCCTCCCGTTCAACCCTCACGAAGTGATGTGCCGTCAGCTCCACAAAGCCCCGAAATTGTCACGCCCGTGAGTAGCAGCAACGAACGGCTGGGCGAAAACTGTCCACTCCACCCGCACACAGCCCGCTCACACCCCGACCACAGCCGGCTCCCGTGTCCCCCCACGGAACGGCACCGACCGAGAACCGAGAACCGAGATCCCGACCGGCGGACCGAAGATCCGCACCCGCTCCACGCCCCTCCCCCCACGCTGAGTTCCGCACCCTGAGACGAGTTGGAGCACCCATGCCCCAGCACGTGCCTTCCTCGCTGCGCGACGCGTTCCCGCGCTCCGCGCAGTACCCCCCGGCGCTCCCCCCACACCCGCGCCGCATCGTCTTCCTCGCGCACCGCGACCTCGGGAACCCCTCCGCCGGCGGGTCCGAACTCCTGGTCGACCGGCTCGCCGACGGACTCACCCGCCTCGGCCACCAGGTCACGCTGCTGTGCGGAGGACCCGCGTCCTACCGCGACTACCGGGTCGTCTCGGCGGGCGGCGACCTCGGCCACTTCCTGCGCGCCCGCTCCGCCTTCCGGCGCCAGGTCGGTGACTGCGACCTGCTGGTCGAGGTGTGCAACGGCATGCCGTACCTGGCCCCGCTGTGGCACCACGGACCCACGCTGTGCCTGGTCAACCACGTCCACACCGATCTGTGGCGGATGCGCTTCGGCGGAGCGCTGGCGCCTGCCGCGCGGCTCGGCCGAAGACTCGAACACTGGGCGCTGACCGGAGCGCAGCGGCGCAACCTGGTGGTCGCCGTCTCCCCCTCGACCGCGCACGCGCTGCGCGCGCTCGGGGTCGAGCGGGACCGGATCCGGGTCGTGCACAACGGGGTCGAGGAGCCCGGACCGAGGTCCCCCCGCTCGCCGGAGCCGCTGTTCCTGGCGATGGGCCGGCTCGTCGAGTACAAGCGGATCGACCTGCTGCTGCGGCTGTGGGAGCGGGTGCGGCCGGTCACCGGCGGCCGGCTGGTGATCGTCGGCGAAGGCCCGGAGCGGGAACGGCTGGAACGGCTCGCGGGTCCGGGCGTCGAGTTCGCCGGCCGGGTGTCGGAGGCCGAGAAGCACCGACTGCTGTGCGCGGCGTGGCTGCTGCTGCACCCCTCGGCGGTCGAGGGGTGGGGGCTGGTCGTCACCGAGGCCGCCACCCGGGAGACCCCGGCCATCGCCTTCGACGTCCCCGGGCTGCGCGACTCCGTGGTGGACGGCGAGACGGGGGTGCTGGCGCGCGGCGAGTCCTCCTTCGCGGCCGCATGGTGCGCCCTCGCGCTCAGCGGCCACCGGCGCGCCCGGATGGGCGCGGCCGCCCGCGACCACGCCGCCCGGTACCGCTGGGACCACACGGTCCGCCGGTTCGGAGCGGTGGCCGCGGAGGCGGTGAGGAGCTGGACGCCATGAGCAGCCCGCCCGGCGCGAACCGGACGGACGGACGAGGCGGTACGGGGACCGACGGCGGTACGGGGACCGACGGCGGTGCCGGTACGGGTACCCACACGGGTACGGGTACGGGTGCCGACACGGGTGCCGGTACGGGTACCGACGCCGGTACGGGTCCGGGTACCGATGCCGGTGCCGGTCCGGGTGCCGACACGGGTACTGGTCCTGGTACCGACGCCGATACGGGTACCGGTTTCAGTGCGGGTACCCACACCGGTACCGCCGGTCCGGGTACCGGTACCGACACCGACGCCAAGAGGGGTGCCGGTGCCGCTACGGGCGCTGGTGCGGGTGCCGACCCGGGTACGGGTACGGGTACCGACGCCGGTGCCGATACGGGTACCGATGCCCGCACGGGTCCGGGTGCCGGTCCGGGTACTGATGCCGGTGCCGGTCCGAGTGCCGACGCCGGTGCCGGTCCGGGTACCGACACCGGTGCCGATCCGGATACCGGTACCAACGCCAATACGGGTACCGGTGCCAGTGCGGGCACCCACATCGGTACCGCCGGTACGGGTGCCGGTACCAGTACCGACGCCGGTCCAAGTACCAGCGCGCGTACGGGTGCCAGTACCAGTACCGGTCCGGGTACCGGCCCCGGTACCGACGTCGGCGCCGATACAGGCGCCGCCACCGCCGCCACCGTCGCCCCCGCAGAGGCCCGTCACCGTACGGGGTTCAAGGACCCCTCCCTGCGGAGGTCCCTCGCTCTCTTCCGGGCCTTTCTGCACGAGCAGGACGACCCCGCCGCCTGCTACTCGCTGCTCGCCCGCGACGCCGCCGACCAGGTCGAGGCGTACGGCCCCGTCCGCGGCCGTACCGTCGTGGACGTCGGCGGCGGGGGCGGCTGGTTCACCGCGGAGTTCCGCCGCCGCGGCGCACAGGCGTACCTCTTCGAACCCGACGTCGCGGAGCTGGGCCGCAAACCGCCGGACGGGGCGGTCGTCGCCGACGGGTACCTGCTGCCGCTGGCCGACGGGGTCGCCGACGTCTGCTTCTCGTCCAACGTCCTGGAGCACGTGGCCGACCCGCAGACCTTCCTCAGCGAGATGGTGCGGGTGACCCGGCCCGGCGGGCTGATCTACGTCTCCTTCACCAACTGGCTCTCCCCGTGGGGCGGTCACGAGTGGGCGCCCTGGCACTACCTGGGCGCCGAGCGCGCACGGGCCCGCTACCGCCGCCGTACCGGGAGGCCCGCCAAGCACACCCTCGGCGAGAACCTCTTCGCCGTCCACATCGGCTCCACCCTGCGGCAGGTCCGCGCCCGCGACGACGTCACGGTCGTCTCGGCGCGCTCCCGCTACTGGCCGTTCCTCGCGTCCGCCGTCGCGAAGGCGCCGGGACTGCGCGAGTTCGCCACCTGGAACCTCCTCCTCATCCTCCGGCGGTGTCCACCATGACGAGCACGGTCCAGGCCCCACCCCCGGCAGCCGTCCGCCCCGCCGCCACCGCCTCCGGTCCGCCCGAGGGTCCGCGGTCGCGGCGGTGGCTGCTGGGGTTCTGGGCCGTGGTGTTCGTGCTGTTCCTGGCCGTGCACCCCGGCCGGACGACCTTCGACACCAAGCTCGGCGTCGCGCTGGACCCCTGGCAGTTCCTCTCCGACCTCGGGCAGCTGTGGCACGACCGGGGCGGTTTCGGCGGCATCCAGGACCAGTACGTCGGCTACGCCTGGCCGATGCTGCCGTTCTACGGGCTGTGCAAGCTCGTCCACCTGCCGGTGTGGCTGGCGGAGCGGCTGTGGCTGTCGGTCGTCGTGTCCGTCGCCTTCTGGGGCGCGCTGCGGCTGGCGGAGCGGCTGCGCGTCGGCACGCCCGCGTCCCGGCTGCTCGCCGCGACGGCGTACGCGCTGTGGCCGGTGTTCACGATCGTCGTCGGCTCCACCTCGGCCGCCGCCCTGCCGGGCGCCTTCCTGCCGTGGGTGCTGCTGCCGCTGGCGGACGAGCAGTACGCCGCCCGGATCGCCGCCCTGCGCTCGGCGCTGATCGTCCCCTTCATGGGCGGGGTGAACGCGGCCGCGACCCTGGCCTCCCTGCTGCCCGTCGGCCTGTACCTGCTCTCCCGCCCGCGCGGGCCCCGGCAGCGCAAGCTCATCGCCTGGTGGGTGCCGGGCGTGCTGCTGGCGACGGCCTGGTGGGTGGTCCCCCTGCTGCTGCTCGGCGTCTACGGGGAGAACTTCCTCCCGTACGTGGAGACCTCGCAGACCACGACCGCCACCATGTCCGCCACCGAGACCCTGCGCGGCGCCGGGAACTGGGTCGCCTATCTGCACTTCGGCGAGGCCTGGCTGCCGGCCGGCTGGACCGTCGTCTCCTCGGTGGCCGTGGTCCTCTGCTCGGCGCTCGCGGCGGCCCTCGGCCTGGCCGGTCTCGCGAGACGGGACCTGCCCGAGCGCCGGTGGCTGGTGCTGACGGTGCTGACGGTCGCCCTCATCACCCTTGCCGGGTACGGCGGTTCGTTCGGCGCGCCCTTCCACGGCACCGTCCAGGACTGGCTGAACGGCTGGCTCGTCCCCTTCCGCAACATCTACAAGTTCCAGACGGGGCTCGCTCTCGCGCTCGTGCTGGGGCTGGCCCATCTGGTCGGCGTCGCCTCTTCGGAGCGCGGGGCCCGCCGGGTGCGCGGGCGCCGTCTCGCCCCGCTGGCCGTGGCGGTCCTGATCCTGCCGGGGCTCGCCTGGCCGTATCTCAACGGGTCGATCCTCAACCCGGGTTCGTTCCGGGAGCTGCCCCGGTACTGGCAGAGCACGGCCGACTGGCTGGAGAAGCACTCACCGGACTCCCGGGCCCTCGTCGTGCCGGCCACCGCGCACGGCATCTACACGTGGGGCTCCCCCATCGACCAGCCGCTCGACGTCCTCGCCGACACCCGCTGGGCACAGCGGGACTACGTCCCCTTCGGCACCCCGGGCAACCGCCGGGCCATGGACGCGGTGGAGCAGTCCCTGATGACGGGCGCCGAGGTGCCGGGACTGGCCGACTACCTGAGCCGGGCCGGCCTGTACTACGTCGTCGTCCGCAACGACCTCGACCCCGACCAGCTCGGCCACGTCCCCACCGCGACCGTGAAGCGGACGCTGGAACAGTCCGGGTACCGGCGGGTCACCGGCCTCGGGCCCGTGACGACCGGCGGCCGGATCGCGGACGACACCCCGTTGCAGGTCGAGGGCCTGTACCCGCGCCAGCGCGCCGTCGAGATCTACGAGCCGGCGGACGCGGACGTGCCGCGGCCCGGGCAGGCCGGACTCAAGGCGGTCGCCGACACCGCCGTCGTCTCCGGCGGACCGGAGGCGCTGCTCCCGCTGGCCGCCGACCCCGGGATGCGGAACAGGGCCGCGGTGCTGACCGGTGACAACCACCCCGGTCTCGGCACCCCGCCGGTGCAGGTGCTCGGCGACGGGCTGCGCCGCGCCGACACCCGCTTCGGCCTGGTCAACTCCAACACCTCGTACACGTACACGCGTGACCAGCGCAACGACGAGGACAGCGCGCAGGACGCGGGTCGGAAGCCGCACCAGATCCTGCCGGTGACGGGCGTGGAGCACCAGACGGTGGCCGAGCTGCGCGGCGCCCGCTCGGTGACGGCCTCGTCGAGCGGCAACTGGCTGTTCCACCTCCCCCAGTACGACCCCGTGAACGCCTTCGACGGCGACCCCGGCACCGCCTGGGCCGAGGGCGCGGCGGACTCGGCCGACGGGCAGTGGCTGCGCATCGGGTTCACGGGTTCCGTGGACGTGCCGTCGTCGTTCCGGGTGACGCCGCTGCCGCAGGACGGGGTGCGGTCGGCGCCCACCCGGGTCCGGATCGAGACGGAGAAGGGCTCCGCGACCAGCTTCCTCCAGCCGAACGGCATGACCCAGCGCGTCAAGGCCCGCGCAGGTGCCACGAGTTGGCTGAAGGTCACCATCGTCGACTCGACCGCGCGGCACCCCGGCCTCACCGGCGCCGGCTTCTCGGAGATCGACCTGCCCGACGTCCAAGTGACCCGGCTGCTGCGGCTCCCGACGGACGCCGCCGGCTCGGACGCAGCCGCCGGGATCGTCTCGCTGCACCGCACGTCCGACCCGACCGGGCTGTCCCCGACGGGCACCGAGACGGGCCTGCACCGCCGGTTCACGGCCTCCGCCGCGGGCAGCTACGAGGTGCGGGCGAGCGCGGTACCCGTCCCCGGCGAGGAACTCGACCGGCTGCTCTACGAGGTCGCGCCCGGGCAGCGGAGCCGGATCGTCGCCACGGCGGACTCCACGGCCCGGCTCGGCAGCGGACTGTCGGCCCGCAACCTCACCGACGGCGACCTGACGACGGCGTGGATCGCGGGCGGCAGTCCCGTCATCCACCTGCGCTGGCCGGACAAGCAGGCGGTCGGCTCGATCGTGCTGGCCCCCGCGGGCGGCCTGTCCACCCGGCCCACGAAGATCAGCGTCAGCTCCCCGGACGGCGCCGTGATCGCCGCGGTCGACGAGAACGGCTGGGCCCGCTTCGACCCCATCACGACCGACCGGCTCGACATCACGGTGACGGAGAGCGCGCCGCTCACCGTCCACAACCCGGTGGCGGACGACGACCTGCAACTGCCGGTCGGCCTCACCGAGGCGTACATCCCGGCCCTCGACCAGTACCGCACCCGGCAGCCCTCGCCGTCCCGGACCTTCTCGCTCCCGTGCGGGAAGGGACCGGTCCTCGCGGTCGACGGCGAGCTGTACGAGACGGCCGCGAAGGGCACGGTACGGGACCTGACCGAGCGCCGGCCCGTCGAGCTGACGCTCTGCCAGGAAGGTTCGGCGGACCCGGCACTGCAACTCGGTACCGGTTCCCACCGCGTCGAGGCCGGGGACGCGGGGCCGCTCGCCGTGACCGACGTGACGCTGACCCACGGGACGGTCGCGGAGGCGTCCACCGCAGGGCGTGAGCTGCGCGTACGCGACTGGCTCGGCGACCGGCGCGAGCTCACCGTCGGCGCCGGCGCGGCCTCCTACCTGACGACGTACGAGAACGCCAACGACGGCTGGGAGGCGACGCTGAACGGCCGGAAACTCACGCCGGTGCGGCTCGACGGCTGGCAGCAGGGCTGGCGCATCCCGGCCGGCGCGGGCGGCACCGTCAAGCTGTCGTACGGCCCCTCGACCGTCTACGAGGCCGGGCTGATCGGCGGCGCGGTCGCCGTGGCGCTGCTCGCCGGGCTCGTCCTGTGGCGCCGCCGCTCGCCCGATCCCGACGAGCCGGGGCCCGTGCCGCCGGGTCCGGGCCCGTGGCTGGGCGTGGTCGCGCTCACGCTCGTGGGCGTCGTGATCGCCGGGTTCCTCGCGCTGCTGGTGCCGCTGCTGGCGCTGCTCGCCGTGAAGCGGCACGCCCTGCTCGTGCCGGTCGCCTTCCTCGCGCTCACCGGGGCGGGGATCACCGCGGCCACCGTCGCCGGGTCACCGCCCGGGGCGGACGCGGGCGCCTTCCACCCGGTGGCCCAACTGCTGGCACTGACCGCGCTGTTCGCGGCGCTGGTGAGCGTCCGGGAGACCGCGCCGGGGACGGCGGGCCCGACGCCGCGGTGGGAGGCGCCACCGGCGTCGGAGGCCCCCACCGCTCCCCTGCCGCGCCGCCGCAGGGGCGAGGACGACGGCCCGGGGACGGACGCCCGCCGCACCGGCGGGGACCCGCCCGCGACCCACGCCGAGAGCGGACCCGGGGAGGGCGGCGGGGCGCCGCCGCCTCCGCCCGCGCCCTGGGCGCCCGCCGACGCCTCCTCCGTACCGGAGGCGCCGCCGCGGCCCGACGCCGATCCGCCGACCGCCCGGATCGGCTTCCGCAAGCCGCGGCCGGCGGCGGCACCCTCCGAGGACACGGACCGCCAGGACGACACGGGGAAGGGCGAGGCCACATGACCGCTGTGCAGCATCCGGCGCGGGACGGCACGAACGGTCCTCCCGGACGGTCCCCCGCGCGCGTGCCGTTCCCCGTCGTGGACGAGATCGCCCGGCACTGCCAGCAGGGCGAGGAGCCGGAGACCGTCCACATCGAGGTCCATCTGCCCGGCCGGCTCGACCGGTCCCGTCTCACCGCGGCCTTCACGGCGGCCCTGCGCCGGCACCCCCGCATCCTGATGCGCGAGGCCGCCGGCCCCTGGTACCGGCGGCGCTACGAGTGGGAGCTGACCGGGGACCCGGACGTCGAGGTGGTGGCCTTCCCGCCGCCGGGCCGCGACGCCCTGAAGCACGCGCGACAGCGGGCCCTGGACAACTCCCCGCCGCTGTCCGCGTCGCCCCCGATCCGGCTGGAGGTCGTCGAGGAGGACGACGGCGACGGCGGCTCCCGCGGCACCGTCCTGGTCCTCACCGTCAACCACACCGCGCTGGACGGCCCCGCCTGCCTGCGCGTCCTCGCCACCGCGGCCGAGCTGTACGGCGGCCGGGACAACGCCCCCGCCGCGCCGCCGGTGCGCGTCCCCGACCCCTCGCCCGCCGCCGCGCCGCAGGCCGCCACCGGCTGGGCGCCGCCCGCCAGGGTCGCCCGCGGCACGCCCGAGCCCTCGCCCGGCAACGGCCTGCTCGTCACCGAACTGCCGGTCCCGCGCCGCCCCAAGGGCTCCCCCTACACGGTGAACGACCAGCTGATGGCGGCCACCGCCCTGATGATCACCCACTGGAACCGGGAGCACGGCGCCCGTCCCCGCCCGCTGCGCATCACGATGCCGGTCGACGACCGCCCCCGGGGCACGGACATGCCGATCGGCAACGGCACCCGGCTCGTCGAGGTGCCGTTCGGGCCGGAGGAACCCGACCCGGCCCACATGCGCGAACTGCTCCGCCGCACGGCGGACCGCACGCGCGCCCTCAAGTCCCTGCCGCGCCCCCAACTCGGCCACGGGGCGGCGCTGCTGACCGCCCCGGTGGTGCCGGTCGCCTGGCGGGCCGCCGCCACCCGGGGGCTCCGGCGGGCCGTGGCACCGTGGACGTCCACCACGCTGCTGAGCAACATCGGCCGCATCCCGTACTCCCTCGACTTCGGGGAGGACGCAGGCCGCGCGCACGCGGTCTGGTTCTCCGCGCCGGCCCGCATGCCCCGCGGCCTGACCGTCACGACCGCGTCCACCGCCGGCCGCCTCCACGTTGCCCTGCGCTGGTCGCGCTCGCTGCTCGGGCACGGCGACGGCGCCCACCTGCGCGACCTCTTCGAGCAGTGTCTGCACGCGACGCAGGAGGGCACGTGACCACGACCGCCCCGGCCCGGCGGGACCTGCGGGACTTCTACGAGGACCCGGCCGTCCCCGTCGCCTCCGGCACCCCCCGCAGCCTGCGCCAGGCCCGCATGCTGGCCGCCGCGCTCGGCCCGGCCACCGAGGGCGCGCGCACCGTCCTCGACATCGGCTGCGGCGACGGCACCGCCGCCGCCACCGCGGCCCCCTACCTCGCCGGGCACCGGCTCGTCGGCGTCGACTGGTCCCAGGACGCCCTCAGGCGTGCCCACGCCCGGCTGCCGTACGCCGTGCGCGGTGAACTCGGCGACGGCGGGCTGCCGTTCGCGACCGGGGCGGCCGACGCGGTCCTGTTCAGCGAGGTGATCGAGCACCTCGTCGACCCCGACGCCGCGCTGGACGAGATCCACCGGGTGCTGCGCCCCGGCGGCCACCTGATGCTCTCCACACCGAACCTCGCCGCCTGGTACAACCGGGCCCTGCTGCTCGCGGGCGTGCAGCCGGTGTTCTCGGAGGTGAGCCTGCGGGCGGTCCACGGCCGTCCGGGCCGGGAGGTCGTCGGCCATCTGCGCCTGTACACGGCGCGCGCGCTGCGGGAGTTCGCCGCCGCGTCGGGCTTCGAGGTCGTGGCGCTGCGCGGCGCGCCGTTCCACGGCGTACCGCGTCCGCTGCGGCCCCTGGACCGGCTCGCCTGCGCCGTCCCCTCGGCGTCCTCGATCCTGCTGCTGCACGCGCGAAGGACGTAGCCGATGTGGTGGGGAGTGGCCGCGGCCCTGCTGGCGAACGTCCTGTACAGCACCGGATTCGTCCTGGAGAAGCGGGCGCTCGCCGCGCTGCCGGAGGTGGACATCCGCCGCCCCGCCCGCCTGCTGCGCCTGGTCGTCGGCTCACCCCTGTGGATCGGCGGCTCGCTGTCCCTGGCCGCCGGGTTCGGGGCGCAGCTCGCCGTCTACCGCACGCTGCCGATCGCCGCCGCGCAGGGCATCTTCGTCTCCGGCCTGGTGCTGCTGGTGCTGCTCTCGGCCCGGCTGCTCGGCGAGGAGACGACCGGCCGGGAGCGGTACGCGCTCGGCGCGATCCTCGCCGCGCTGCTGATGGTGGTGCTGTCGCTGAGCGAGGACTCCGACTCCGTCGGCCGCGGCGCACCGGCCCCGCTGATCCTGCTGGTCTGCGTGCCCTCGCTGGCGGCGGGCCTGTGGCTGTACGGCTCCGCCGAGCGCCGGGCCCGCCACCGGCACCGCATGCCGACCACCGGAGTGGAGTACGGCGTCGCGGTGGGCCTGCTGTACGGCGTGAGTTCCCTGGCGATCAAGGGCGTGTCGGGCTACCTGACGACGCGCGGGCCGGGCTCGGCGGCCCTGGGGCTGCTGCGCTCGCCGTACCCGTATCTCCTGCTGTTCACCGGCGTGTTCGGCCTGGTCATGTCGCAGGCGGCGCTCCAGCGCTGCCGGGCCTCACTGATCGTGCCGGTCTGCACGACCGTGACGTGTCTGTTCACCGCGGTGCTCGGGACCCTGGCGTTCGGCGAGGCGCTGCCGCACGAGCCGGTGCGGCTCGCCCTGCGCCTCGCGGGAACCGCGCTCGCGGTCTCCGTCCTGCTGGTCATGCCCAAGCACGACACCGCTCCCCGACCCATCGCCGGCGCCAAGGAGTTGACCCCGTGAACCCGGACGACCCGCTGCTGAGGATCCTGGCCTGCCCGCTCGACAAGGGGCCGCTGCACCTGCTCGCCGCCGACCCGTCGAAGGCCGCGGCGGCGGAGGAGGCGCTCTACAACCCGCGTCTGCGCCGCCGCTACCCGATCGTCGACGGCATCCCGCAGCTGCTCCCGTCCTCCGGGGAGCAGGTCACCGAGGACGAGCACGAGGACCTGCTCGGGCGGATGGCGCCATGACCACGCTGGCCGCCCGCCTCGCCCCGTTCCTGCCGGTGCGCCTGGTCGCCGCGGGCGCCCGGCTGGTCTACCCGCGCTTCGAGCCCGAACTGGCGCGGCTGGCCGAGCTGTGCCCGGCGGACTGCGACACCGCGGTCGACGTCGGCGGCTGGTACGGGCCCTGGACGCGGCTGCTGTCCCGGCGGGCCCGGCGCGTGGTGACCGTGGAGCCGGTCCCGCACCTCGCCCGGCTGGTGTCCTCGGCGGGCTTCCCCGGCGTCGGCGTGATCACCGCCGCCGCCTCCGACCGCACCGGCACGGCCCGGCTGTGGCTGCCCGCGGGCGACCCCGGCGACCGGGGCGTGTCCTCGCTGGTCCGCCGGGACATCCACGCCCGTGCCGTCGAGGTCCCCTGCGTCACCCTGGACAGCCTGGAGCTGAGCGGCGTCGGCTTCGTCAAGATCGACGTGGACGGCAACGAACTGGCGGTCCTGCGCGGCGCGGACGCCCTGCTGGCCCGCGACCGCCCGGCCCTCTTCGTCGAGCTGGAGTCCCGCATCCAGCCGGTCGCCCCGGTCGTCTCCCACCTCGCCGAGCGGGGGTACGCGGGCTGGGTGCTGCCCGGCGACACCTGGCGCCCGCTCGCCGGCTTCCCCCTGGAGGAGCACCAGGCCCGCACCGCGCACGTGGTCTCCCGCGGCCTGCTGCGCCGGGTGCTGCCGTGGCGCGGGCCCCGGTACGTGAACTCGGTGCTGTTCCTGCCGGACGGCCGCCGTCCGGGCGGGGACCGGGTACGCGACGATGGGTCCCATGCCGGACAGACGACCCGCCACCCCGTTCACCCCCCTCGACTTCCAGCTGGTCCTGCTGCGCCGCATGGCCGACCACAACCCTGACCTGGTCGAGGACGCCCGGCACGAGCTGGGCGCCTCCCTCGCGGACATGCGCGAGGCCAACCGCCGCTGGCAGGCGATGCTGCGCTCCCCGCGCTCAAGGGGCGCCGCCGGCCGCTACCGTTCCGTCCTCGGCGCCCCGGAGTCCGCCGAGGAGCGCAGGATCGGCGACCTGGACTGCGAGGCCCTTCTCTGGCCGGTCCCGCTCTGGCCGGACCTGCGCTTCGAGGTGCTGCTCGCCCCGAACGGCGTGGCCTGGAACGAGTGGCTGGTCCGGGCCCCGGGCGCCGCGGGCCCCGCGCTGCGCACGCTGGACGACCTGCGCCCCTGGTCCTGCACGGTCGACGAGGCGGCCCGCGCCTTCGCCCCTGCGCGCCCGCTCCAGGGCAGCGCGCCGACCCGCTGGGGGCTCGCGTTCACGGCGCGGGACGGATCGGGCGTGCCGCGGTCGTGCGCCGCCGAGTTCACCTGGGGGCTGCTGCAACGGGTGGCGGTCAGCGAGCGGCCCGGATGACGGCCTCCGCGACGACGTGCAGCGACTCCGGGTGCAGCCAGAGGAACAGGTTCGGCTCGACCAGTTCGAGTTCCATGACCCGCGGCTCGCCGTCGTCGCCGTCGGCCAGGTCGACCCGGGCGTAGAGCAGTTCGGGGGCGGCGCCCTCCCCGCCCGCGGCGGCCACGACGGCGTCCGGGACGGCGGCCAGCGCCCGTTCGGCGACCAGGAGTTCGGCGGGCGTCACCTCCCAGTCCTGGAGCTGCGGGTGCGGCACCTTGACCCCGTCGTAGGGCGTCCCGGGCTCCAGGACGGCGGCCTTGCGGCTGGCGTGCAGGAAGCGCCCGCCGAAGAACTGGAGCGCCCGCTCCCCGGTGACGTCGATGTTCGGCAGGTAGGGCTGCACCATCGCCGTCAGGCCCTCGGCGTGCATCCGGGCGAGCTGCCGGGCGGCCGTCTCCCGTTCCGCGGGGGTGTAGCGGGCGGCGAGACGGGCGCCCGCGCCGGCGGTGGGCTTCACCACGAACTCGTGGTCCTCGGGGAGTTCGAAGGTCTCGCCCGGGGCGACGTAGCGGGTCGGGACCACCGGCACCCCGGCCGCCGCGAGGTCCCCGAGGTAGCGCTTGTCGGTGTTCCAGCGCACGACGTCCGCCGGGTTGGCGAGCCGGGTCAGCTTCCCGCACAGCTCCGCCCACGCCACGAACTCGGCCACCCGCCAGCTGTAGTCCCAGGTGGACCGGATCAGGACGAGGTCGAACGCCGCCCAGTCGACCTCCGGGTCGTCCCAGTACGCGACGACGGCGTGCGCGCCCGCGTCCTCCAGGGCCTCCTTCAGGGCGGGCAGGTCCCGGTCGGCGTTGCCGCCCTCGCCGGGCCGGTAGGTGACGAGTGCGACTCGGGCACGGACTGTGGTGCGGGCCACGGTGGCTCCATCCTCAAGTGTTCCGGCGGTCCAGCCGCAGGCTAACAAGCGTCCTGGCAGCGGAAACAGCGGCGGTCTCCCGGCGTCCGCGGCCGGTCAGGAGGCCGGGACGCGGTCCGGCACGGTGCTCGCGCCGTCCCGGACCGCGCGGATGTCGCCGGTTCTGCGCAGGGTCCGGGAGACCGCCTCGATCTCCGCGAGGAGGTCCTCGACGTCCGGGCTGCCGGGCGAGCGGGCGGCGTCGCGGACGCGGCGGCGCCTCCGGGTCTCGACGGCGTCCTGCACCGCCACCACGTGGGCGAGGAGCCGCGCGTCCCTCTCGCCGAAGCCCTGGGCGAGCGCCGCGTCGTGGGCACGGCGGCGCAGGCCCTCGTCGAGGTGGCGGGCGAGGTGGAGGAGTCCGTCCCGGATGAACGTCTCGCGGCGCGTCAGGCGCAGTTCGGGCGCGGCGCGCAGCTTGAACGCCACCCGCCCGTCCGTGACGGTGCGCATCAGCCGGTAGAGCGGGCGCAGCCGCCAGTGGCTGAGCCGGACGCCCATACGGCGCTGGAGGTACTGGCCGGTGTGCGGCAGGACGAAGCCGACCGCGATCAGGACGGCGGAGACGCAGGCGACGGGCGGTGCCAGGTCGGTGCTCAGCCAGTCCAGGTCGTGGCCGGTCCAGCGGGCGAGGACCGCGGACAGCTTCGCGGCGTCGTAGAGGAGGTTCATGGCGTATCCGACGCCCAGGAACCTCAGGCCGCCGCGCAGCCACGGGCCGAGCCCGCCGGTGCGGATCCAGTTCCGGATCACCCGGAACGTGACGAGGCCGGCGGCGGTGTGCGCGAGGAGGTAGAGCAGGATCTCCTCGCGCATGAAGGCCGTGGTGGCGTAGTACGTGTCGAGGTCGCGGACCCGCTCGTCGGGGACGTCGGCGAGCGCGAACAGCGTCCACAGCGCGACGATCACGCCCGTGTAGAGGGCGACGACCCACCGGGTGGCGCGCCGGGTCCCAGGGGAGTGCTCGGACAGCCCGTTGCGCCAGGCGAGGACCAGCAGCAGGCAGGAGCCGCAGAACGCGGTGAGCAGCGTGTAGACCACCGGCGCCGAGACGTTGGGCACGCCGGTGACGCGGTTGGTCCAGGTGATGGTGGCGGGTGCGGCGAAGACGAAGATCGCGCAGGCCAGCAGGAGCAGACCGCCGACGGCGCGCAGCCAGGGGTCCTGCCAGAGCTTGATGATGCCGGGCAGCCTGATCGCGAGGGCGACGCCGAGGACCGCCAGCGGTATCCAGAACGAGATGGACATCCCGTCGAGGAGGCCGGCGGGGTTCATCGCGGTCCGCTCCTCGGGTCGCGGTAGCCCAGCGACGCCTGGATGGCCCGGCCGACCGGGTCGGCGGGGCCCTCGGCGCCGGGGGTCACCCAGGACCGGAAGGCGCTGGCGAGGTGCAGGCCGAACTCCTCGGCCTCCGCCTCCTCGGCCTCGTGGGAGCCGTTGCGGGCGGCGACGGTCAGCGCGGCCCCGGGCCAGCCGGGTGTTCCGGGCAGGGCCCGCACGTCGGCGTCACCGGACGGTTCGGGGCCGGTCCCGCCCGACAGGGCGCGCGCCGCCGCGGCGGCGCCGATCACGTGGTGGTCGCGGTGCCCCTCCTTCAGGTGCCACAACTCGTGTCCGAGGATGACCAGTTGCTGCACCGTCTCGGCACGCTCCTCGACGATGACGAGGTCGAAGTCCTGGAACTGGAGCCAGAGTCCGGTCACCTCGATCTCGTCGGGGAAGCGCTCGAAGCGCAGTTCGACGGGGCGGCCGTCGCGCCGCCTGCTCACCTCCGCGCACAGGGCGCGGGCCAGCTCGCGCACGTCGACCGGCGGATCGAGCCGGCCGCGCAGCGCGCGGACGAGCTCGGCGGCGAGCGCGCGCATCTCGGAGTCGGCCCTCGGCGGGAGCAGCGCCGCGACCGCGTCCGCCGCCCGCCGGACGCGGGAGGCGAACGTCCCTCTTCCGCGGGGGTTTCTCACCGTCGCCTCTCCTCACCGTCCGGCCGCCCGTCGGGCACGGGCAGGGCCGTCCGGCCGCCCGGGCCGGCCGGCTCCGGCGCCCCGGCGGGAGAGGGCAGGCACTCACTCACTCATGGACTCCCGGCAGTTGACCCGTCAAGTGTCGCTGAAGGCCGAGACTACGGGCCCCGTCCGGCCCGCGCCATGCCTCCCGGGCGACTCCGTGCCGGACACGGCCGGAACCGCACGGGGCGGCGGCCGATGGTCGACGTACCCCCGGCGAACCGCCGCGGGACGCCCGGCCGGCCCGCCCGTGCCCGGGTGGCGCGATCGCTGCCCCGGTCGGGTCGGGACGGCCGCGATCGGGGCACGATCGCGTCATGGCGATCTCAGGAACGGACGCGTACGACCGCTTCACGGAGCCCCTGCCCCCGCTCGTCGAGCGGGCCGTCGCCGCCGCGCGGCGCCACGGCTTCACGCACTCGTGCCGGCCCGAACAGGGGCGGCTGCTCCAACTGCTGGCGGGCGGCGCCCGGTACCGGATAGGCGAGACGGGCACCGGGTGCGGCGTGGGGATGGCGTGGCTGGCGTCGGGTGCGCGGGAGGGCGTCGAGCTGATCAGCGTGGAGCGGGACGCCGGGCGGGCGCGGGTCGCCGCCGGGGTCTTCGCCGACCGGCCCGACGTCCGGATCGTGCACGGCGGGTGGCAGCGGATCGGCGACCACGGCCCGTACGACCTGCTGGTCCTGGACGGCGGCGGCCACGGCAAGCGGCACGACGACGGCACGGCCGGGCTCTTCCCCCTCCTCTCCCCCGGCGGCACGATCGTGGTGGACGACTTCACGCCGGCCACCAGCTGGCCGCCGCTGCACCAGGGCGTCCTGGACCGGGCCCGGCTGCACTGGCTGAACCATCCGCTGCTGCACGCGACCGAGGTCCGGCTGGCCCCGGACCTGTGCACGGTGGTCGGCACCCGCAGACCCCCGGCCGCCGACCGGCTGCACGCGCTGGAACGCGGCCAGATCTGCCGGGGCGTGGTCACCCACACGCCCCGCTTCGGCGTGTTCGTCGACCTCGACGGCATCGAGGGGTTCGTCCGCGTCCCCGAACTCACCTGGCGGCACGTCGATTCGGTGAACGACGTGGTCCGGGTCGGCCAGGAGGTCACCGCGCAGGTGCTGGACATCGACGCGGAGCGGCAGCAGGTGCAGCTCTCCCTCAAGGCGCTCCAGCCGGACCCGATGGCCGCGCTCGGCCGGGACGGGCTCGGGCGGGTGGTGCGCGGGACGGTCACCCAGGTCGCCCCGTTCGGGGTGTTCGTGCGGGTCGCCGAGGGGCTTCAGGGGCTGGTGCACAAGGACGCGCTGGCCACCCTGCCCGCCCCGCCCCGGCGGGGCGACGAGCTGACCGTCGAGATCGTCGGCATCAACCTCGTACTGCGGCGGATCTCCCTGGCACTGGTGTAGTAGGAACGAGACCAAGACGAGCCCAGACGAGCCCAGACCAGCCCAGACCAGCCCAGACGAGCCCTGCGACCTAGGAGTACGCCGCGTGTCCTCCCTCTTTCCGGCCCTGACGGGCGGCTCGGCCGCCGCGCGGCCCGCGCTGCGCTTCGGCGACCGCTCCCTGACGTACGCGGAACTCGCCGCGGCGGCCGGTGCCCTGGCCCCGCGGATCCGTGCCGCCGGCCGGGTCGCCGTGTGGGCGACGCCCGCTCTGGAGACCGCCGTCGCCGTGGTGGCCGCGCTCCAGGCCGGCGTGCCCGTCGTACCGCTCAACCCGAGGTCGGGCGAGGGCGAGCTGGGGCACATCCTGGCCGACAGTTCGCCGTCGGTGGTGCTGGCCGCCCCGGGCGACCGGCTGCCGCCCGCGCTGGACGCCCTCGCGCGCACCGACGTCGACGCGCACGCGACGGGACCGGCCGGGGAGCCCGCCGACGCGGACCCCGCCGCGCCCGCCCTCGTCGTCTACACCTCCGGCACCACCGGGCCGCCCAAGGGCGCCGTGATCCCGCGCCGCGCGGTCGCCTCGACGCTGGACGCGCTGGCCGACGCCTGGCAGTGGACCGGCGACGACGTGCTGGTGCACGCGCTGCCGCTGTTCCATGTGCACGGCCTGATCCTGGGCGTCCTCGGACCGCTGCGGCGCGGCGGTGCCGTGCGGCACCTGGGCCGGTTCAGCACGGAGGGCGTGGCACGCGAACTGGCCGACGGGGCGACGATGCTGTTCGGGGTGCCGACGATGTACCACCGGATCGCGGAGGCCCTCCCGGGTGATCCCGGCCTCGCCGCGGCGCTCGGCGGGGCGCGGCTGCTGGTGTCCGGCTCGGCGGCGCTGCCCGTGCACGACCACGAGCGGATCGCGGCGGCCACGGGACGGCGGGTGGTCGAGCGGTACGGCATGACGGAGACGCTGATGATCACGAGTGTGCGGGCGGACGGCGAGGCGCGCGCGGGAACGGTCGGGGTGCCGCTGCCGGGCGTCGACGTGCGGCTCGTCGAGGAGGACGGCACCGTCATCGGCGGGTACGACACCGACGGGACGCCGGTGGGCTGCACGGACGGGGAGCGGGTCGGCGAGATCCAGGTGCGGGGGCCGAACCTGTTCACCGGGTACCTCGACAGGCCCGACGCGGACGCCGCCGCGTTCACCGCGGACGGCTGGTTCCGCACCGGCGACGTGGCGGTGCGCGACGGCGACGGGTACGTCCGCATCGTCGGCCGCAAGGCCACCGACCTGATCAAGAGCGGCGGTTACAAGATCGGGGCGGGCGAGATCGAGAACGCGCTGCTGGAACATCCGGCGGTGCGGGAGGCGGCCGTCACCGGTGAGCCGGACGCCGACCTCGGCGAGCGGATCGTGGCCTGGGTGGTGCCGCAGGGACCCGCGGAGCCCGCTCTCGGCACGGAACTCGCCGACCACGTGGCGGCACGGCTCGCCCCGCACAAGCGTCCGCGCACGGTGCGCTTCCTGGAGTCCCTGCCCCGCAACGACATGGGCAAGATCATGAAGCGGGCGCTGCCGCATGACTGACCGTCACTCGGCCCGCGAGGCCCTCGCGCTGGCCACCGGAGGCGCCGCGTTCACCGAACTGCGCGTCGCCGACGGGGAGTCGGAGTCCGACGGCCCCCTGGACTGGCAGGGCTACGGCGCCGCGCGCGCCCGGGCCGAGCTGCGCACCGGCGAGAAGGAGTCCGTGGTCTGCGGGCGGGCGTCCGTCGGCGGCACCGCCGCCGTGCTCGTCGCCTTCGAGTTCGGGTACCTGGGCGGCTCGCTCGGCGAACGGACCGGCGACCGGCTGGAGGCCGCGTACACGTACGCCCGCGAGCACCGCCTGCCCGTCGTCTCGCTCGTCGCGACGGGCGGCAGCCGGATGCAGGAGGGCATGCTCGCCCTCACCCAGCTCCAGCGGGTGGCACGGCAGTCGGCGCTCACCCGGGAGGCCGGGCTCGCGCAGATCGCGGTGGTGCGCGATCCGACGACGGGCGGCGGCTGGGCGACCCTCGGCGCGGGCGCCGACGTGACGCTCGCGCTGCCCGGCGCCCAGGTCGGGTTCGCGGGTTCCCGGGTGCGTCCGCCCGACGCGGACCCGGCGGCGTACACGGCCGAGGCGCAGCTGGCGGCGGGCGCGGTCGACGCGGTCGTACGGCCCGGGGACCTGAGCGGGACGCTGGCGCTGTACCTGTCGCTGCTGACCGCGCCGTCCAATGAGCCCGCGCCGCCACCGCCGCCCCCGGGCCCGCCCGCCGGTCTCCCCGCCACCGGCTGGGACGCGGTCCTGCGTGCCCGCTCCCCCGAACGGCCGCGCGCCGAGGCGTATCTGGACGCCTGCTTCACCCGGCGGGCGGCGATCCGCGGCGACCGGTGCGGCGGCACGGACGACGGGATGCTGTGCGGCTTCGGCGAGCACGGCGGGCGGACCGTCGCGTACGCCGCCCAGTGCGGGACGGCCACCCGGCCCGCCGGGTACCGCACCGCCGCCCGGCTGATCCGCCTCGCGGACCGGCTCGGCATCCCCGTCCTGACGCTCGTGGACACGCCCGGCGCCGCCAACGACGCGGACGCCGAGCGGCAGGGCGCGGGCGCCGCGATCGCCGACGTGTTCGCCGCGGTCGCCGGGGCCCGCACCCCCGTCACCACGGTCGTCGTCGGCGAGGGGGGTTCCGGGGGTGCCCTCGCCCTCGCCGCCCCCGGCAACACCTGGGCGGCGCCGGACAGTTACTTCTCGGTCATCGCGCCCGAGCTCGCCGCCGCGATCCTCAAGCGTCCCGCGGAGAGCGTGCGCGCGACGGCCGACCAGCTGCGGGTACGCCCCCAGGACCTGGTCGCCCTGGGGGTCGTCCGCGGTGTGACGGGGTCGGGGCCGGGGAGCTAGGCCGGGTCCGCGAAGTCCCGCCCGTACCGCGGCGCCCGGCACGCACCGGACGCCGCGAGGCCCGCCCTCCGGACGGACGACGGAACCCCGCGGACACCGCCTACCGCACCCCCACCGCCCGGATGATCTCCTGCCGCACCGAGCCGCCCCGGTCGTCGTCCGCCGACGCGCGCAGCGAGACGTACCGGGCGGCGCGGGGCACGGTCAGCGTCCCCCGCCAGGACGTGCCCTCCCCGGAGAGGCGGACCGTCCGCCAGGTCCTGCCGTCGTCGTAGGACACGTCGAGTCTCCCGCCGCCGACGGTCCCGGTGCCGGCGGCCCCGGCGACGTACTCGGCGGACAGGGCGACCGGCACCGGGCCGCCGCCGCGGACGTCGCCCGCGAGGTCGGTGCCGATGTCGTAGCCGAGGTTGATCAGGGGCAGCAGGGTCCAGCGGTCCTCGGGGGTGGCGGCCGACCTGACGGTCCACTCGGAGCGGCTCCTCACCGACAGCCGCCAGCGGTCCGCGTCGAGGGCGGTGTCGGTGACGACCCGGTAGGTGTGCTCGTCGGCGGGCGCGTCCCAAACGTACGCGCCGGAGCCGGTCCGCCGGTCGACGAGGACGCCGTCCTGGTGGACCTCGGTGGTCTGGGTCATGCCGCTGCTCTCGCTCCACACGTCGCCGAAGCCCGTGTGGTCGGGGCCCGAGTCGCCCCAGCCCGGGGTGTTGAACCGGATCTGGTTCCCGGAGCGCTGCTGGCCCCAGCCGAGCCCGGTACCGAGCCACGGGTGCCAGACGGGCCTGAACCAGTCGAGCGGGGTGCGCGTCCCGCCCCGGTACCGGAGCACGCCGCTGCGCTCCTCCAGCGCGCCGTCCGCCATCGTCACCGACTCGTGCCACCGCTGGCCGGGGCCGGTGGAGACGTAGTCCGTCCGCTCGGCCGGATGATCGATCCGCTCCCGGAAGCCGATGCCGACGGGGAAGGCGTCGGTGAGCGAGTACCGGAACTCGTCGCCGCCGACCGGCTCCGCCGCGTGGAACCGGGTGTCCAGGACGGCGAGTTCACGCCGATCCGGCGCGTACGTCAGGTCCCCGCGCGGGACGGCGCCGCGGTGCCCCTCGGAGAGGTCGTACACGTACGGCGTGTTGCGGGTGCCGGTCATGTCGACGCGCCGGACCGCGCGCAGCCGTGCCGCGTCCGCCCTGTTCACGCCGGCGATCTGGAGCGGCCGGTCCGCGTTGTCGTCCGTGCCGAACCAGGCGGTGAGCCGTCCCGGCGCGTCGTCCGTCACGAACAGCGCCCGGGCTCCGGCGTCCTGGGCCGCCCGGGCGAGCGCGGTGGGCTCGGTGCCGGCGGGCAGCCGCGCGAGGACGGCCCCGCCGCGCACGCCGGTGAGGGCACCGCCCGTGAAGGTCCCGGCGTCGACGAGCGGCAGCGTGCTGCGGCCCTCGGTCAGGGTGCCGCCGGACTGGACGACGGCCTCGCCGATCCCCTTCACCCGCAGCAGCGGCTTCCCGAGGCGCCACACGGTCCGGTACTCGAAGGTGCCCTCGGTGACCTTCTCGGTGGGCGCGGCGAAGACGCTGTCGTACGCGAGGGGCACCTGCACGGCGCCGAACAGGTCGGAGCCACCGGCGGCGCGGTCGTACTCCATGAGGAGCTGCCGCGTCTCGGTGCGCCGGCCGACCTCCGCGTCGATCTCCCGCAGCGTCCGTCCGTCCAGCGTGACCTCGCGGTCGCGGTCGAGGACGATCTCGGGTGCGGCGAGGAAGCCGAGCCCCAGGGAGTCGCTTCCGTGTGCGCCGCGCACGTCGAGGAAGGAGGTCACGCCGTAGGTGCCGGGTGCCAGCCGCAGTCGCAGCGTCCCGGAGTCGCCGACGGCGGCCGGGAACGGTTCCGCGTCCCGGGCGAGCCGCTGCACGGTCAGGTCGGCGGCCGCGGCCGCTCCGTCGCGGTCCTTGACGTGGACGGTGAGCGTGTACCGCTCCTCCTCCTTCACCAGCCCGAACACGGTGTGCGCGACCGGCTTCCCGGCCGCGGTGGCCACGATCCGCCCGGAGGTGTTCCCGACCGGTGCCCTCGCTCCGTCGCCGGTGACGGTCGTGGCGGCGGTGCCGTGCGCGGGCACGGTGAGCACCGTGTCGGCCGGCGTGACCGCACCGTCGGGGGCGCCCTGCGCGGCGAGGCTCAACTCGACCGGCACGTCGGAGGAGTTCGCGTAGGTGAGCGTCCTCGTCACGGGTTCGTCCGCGTCGTACGGCCAGCGGTGGAAGCCCAGGTCGGCGCTGCCGGTGGCGGTGATCCGGGCGTGCACGGCCCGCGGCACGTCCACCCGTCCCGCCCCGAGCACGTAGGCGGACGCGTCGAGCGGCGCGGACGTCGACATCAGCGCGTCCTTGAGCCGGGCGCCGCTCCAGTCGGGGTGCGCCTCGGCGAGGAGGGCCGCGACGCCGGCGACGTGCGGGGTCGCCATGGACGTACCGCTCATGGAGGTGTAGGAACCGCTGCCGTCGGCGAGGGAGGAGCGGGCGGCGAGGATGTCGACGCCCGGCGCGGACAGGTCCGGCTTGAGCGCGTTGTCCCCGGAGCGGGGGCCCGCGCTGGTGAAGTACGCGGCCTCGTCGGCGGAGTCGACCGCGCCGACGGTCAGCGCGGCGTCGGCGGAGCCCGGCGAGCCGATCGAGGACGGGGCGCCGGTGTTGCCCGCGGCGACGACGAAGAGCGCGCCGGTCTCCGCGGAGAGGGCGTCCACCGCCGCGGCCATCGGGTCGGTGCCGTCGCTCGCTTCGGCCGACCCGAGGCTCATCGACACGACGTCGGCGCCCACGTCCCGCGCCGCCCACTCCATGCCGGCGATGATCTGCGACTCGCTGCCGGAGCCCTGGTCGCTCAGCACCTTGCCGACGGCGAGGGTGGCGTCCGGTGCCACGCCCCGCTCCCTGCCGTCGGAGGCGGCGCCGCTGCCGCCGACGGTCGACGTGACGTGCGTGCCGTGCCCGTTGCGGTCGGCGATCTCCTCCCCCTCGACGAAGCTGCGGGTGGCGGCGACGCGTCCGGCCAGGTCGGGGTGGCCGGTGTCGACGCCCGTGTCGAGGACGGCGACGGTGACGCCCTTGCCCGTCAGCCCGGCCTCCCACGCCCGCGGTGTGCCGATCTGGGCGTTGCTCTCGGCCATGTCGGCGGTGACCCGTCCGTCGAGCCACACCTTGCCGAGGCCGTCCTGCCGGGTCAGCGACCGCCACAGGCCCCGCCCCTTGCCCGCGTCGACGGCGACCGCGTGGATGGCGGGCAGCGCGCGGGTCCTCTCGGCGCCGCGCGGAGTCACCGCCCGCGCGTCCTCGTCGTACGTCACGATCAGCGGCAGCTCTTCGGTCCTGCCGTCGCCCAGCCCCTGCCGTATCAGCCCGGTGACGTCGAACAGCCGCCGGTCGAGCGTGCCCGCCCGCAGGTACGGCAGCGCCTCGTCCGGTACGACGGTGACGGCGCCGTCCGCCACCTCGGTCCGCACGGCGCCCGTGGCCCCCCGGGGCCGTTCGACGGTGACGGTCTTCCGGCCGCCCGCCAGGTCCGTGACGGTGACCTCGTCCCCGGTGATCAGGGTGACGGTGCGGGCGGCGTCCGCGGCGCGGGGCGCGGAGGCACCGGCGGACGGAGCGGCCCCGGTGCCGGCGCTCGCGGGTCCCGGGGGCAGCAGCGCGCACACGAGTCCGGCCGACAGCAGCGTCGCCCCGCGTCCGGCTCTTCCTCTGGTCATGGAAGCCTCTCTGCCTCTTCGCGCCAACGGTGCCGGCGGCACGCGTCGCGGGACGGGGTGGCGCCCACGCGCTGCGAAGAGTGTCGGGGGCCCCGTGTCACGGGGCCCCCGACGGGAGCTGGCGGGAAGCTGCCCTGGCGGCTTCCCGCCAGGGCCACCGCGGCGACCGCGCCGAGGCCGTCGCCGCGCACCCTTCGAACCACCCGTCCGGCCGCACCCCGCCCGGCCCACCCCAGCAGGCGACGCCCCGTCAGGTCCCGCACGATGCGAGGGAGGACCGCCGTCCGGCGGAGTCTCACGGTCTGTGCTCTCGGGAGGAACCGCCATGACCGGCAGTCTGGATCAGTTGCGCCGCTGTCATTTCGCCGTCGACCTGGGGGCGGCACGGACCCGTGTGTACGTGAAGGGGGCCGGGCTCGTCGTCGACCAGCCGAGCGCCGCCGCCATCAACACGAAGACCGGCGCCCTCATCGCGGTGGGCGAGTTCGCCGAGCGGATGACGGGCCGCACCCCCGACTACATCCGCGTGGTGCGGCCGGTGTCCGGCGGGACCGTCGTCGACATCGAGATGGCCCAGCGCATGCTGCGCCAGCTGCTCGGCGACAAGGTCCGCCGCGCGCTGCGCCGCAAGCCGCGGCTGCGGGCCGCCGCCTGCACCCCGCACGACGCCGACCCGCTCGCCCAGCGCGCGGCGATCGAGACGCTCGTCGGGCTGGGCGCCCGGCGTGTCGAGCTGGTCGACACGCTCATCGCCGCCGCCGTCGGCTGCGGTCTGCCCGTCGAGCAGCCCGAGGCCACCATGGTCATGGTCTGCGGGGCCGCCGCCACCCAGGTCGCCGTGCTGTCGCTCGGCTCGATCGTCACCGCCGAGCGCATCCCGGTGGGCGGCGAGGCCGTCGACCACGCGATCGTGCAGCACCTGCGCCACCAGCACGAACTGATGCTGCCGAGCCAGTCCGTGCGCCCGCTGCAACTGGCCCTCTCCGGGAACGGGCTCACCCCGCACGGACCGGCGGTCACCGAGATCCACGGGCGGGACGTCGCCACCGGCCTCGCCCGCTCGGTGCAGGTCGACACCGCCGCCGTGCGCGACGCCATCCAGACCCCGCTGACCGCCGTGCTCGACGGCATCGGCAAGGTGCTGCGCGACTGCCCGCCCGACCTGGTCGCCGACCTCGCCGACCGCGGCATCATGATGGTCGGCGGCAGCGCCCTGCTCCCCGGACTCGACCAGATGCTGCGGCAGGCGACGGGCATGCCGGTGCACATCGCCGAGCGTCCCGACGTGTGCGCGGTCCAGGGCCTCGGCTACATGCTGGAGGGCAGGATCGAGCCCCTGGTCCTGGATCCGCTGGCGGGCTGACGTACGGCGATGACCGACCCCCTGCCCCGCCTCCCCTCCCTGCTGGGAGCGGTGCTAAGCGTCGGGACGGACCTGGAGCTGCGGGCCACGCTCCAGCACATCGTCGACGGAGCAGCGGAGCTGACCGGTGCCCGGTGCGCAGCGCTCGCCACGGTCGACCCGAAGCACGACGGACTGATGGAGATCCGCACGGCGGGCCTGTCCCCGGCCGACCGCAGCCCGGTCGGCCGCACGGACGACTTCCTGGGGGTCTCCATCCGCGTCGACGACGAGGTGTTCGGCAACCTCTACCTGGTCGACAAGCCCGCGGGCCCCTTCACGGACGAGGACGAGCAGCTGCTGCGCGTCCTGGCCACCCAGGCCGGCATCGCGATCGGCAACGCCCGGCTGTACGAGACGGCCCGGCAGCGCGAGCGGTGGATCGAGGGCGCGGCGGCCGTCACGAACGCGCTGCTCACCGGGGAGGCCGCCGCCGACGCCCTGATGACGGTCGCGGAGCGGGCCCGGATCCTCGCGGACGCTTCCGCGGGCGTCATCCTCCAGCCCACCGACGAGGGCGGCATGGAGATCGTCACCGCCTCCACGCCCGACGACCCCGGGGACGTCGTCGGCACGGTGATCGAGCCGGGCAGCCCGGTCCTCGAACAACTCCTGGGCGGCAAGCCGGTGTTCGTGGAGGACTCGGCCACGGACGCCCGGATGACGACGCACGTGCGCCACCGGTTCGGGCCGAGCATGCTGCTCCCGCTCCAGACGGCGGGCCGGCTCATCGGCACCCTCGCCCTGCCCCGGCACCGCGGCGCCCGCCCGTACACGCCGGTGGAGCGGCTGCTGGCCACCCAGTTCGCCTCCCAGGCTGCGGTGGCGCTCGTCCTCGCCGACGCCCGGCAGCACCGGGAGCGGCTCGCCGTCCTGGAGGACCGCGACCGGATCGCCCGCGACCTGCACGACCTGGTCGTCCAGCGGCTGTTCGCGACGGGCATGATGCTGGAGTCCGCCCAGCGCCGTACCGCGGGCGAGGACGTGCACGACATGCTGGGCCGGGCCGTGGACGAACTCCAGTCCACCGTCCAGGAGGTCCGTACGGCGATCTTCGCGTTGCAGCAGCCGCCCGCCGACGCCCCCACCACCTTCCGCGGCAAGGTCCTGCGGGAGACGGCCGCGACCGCCGCGCTCCTCGGGTTCCAGCCGTCGGCGCGCTTCACCGGGGCCGTCGAGAGCCGTATCACCGAGCCCGTCGCCGGCCAACTGCTCGCCGCCCTGCGCCGCACGCTGGCCGCCGCGTCCCGGCGCCCCGGGGTCCGCCGGGTGGAGGTGACGGTCGACGCGACCGCGGTGCTGGCGGACGGCCGGCCGGGCGTACGGCTGACGGTGTACGACGACGGGACGGCGGACACGGGCACGGCGGGCACGACGAAGACGTGGCAGTCGCCCCTGTGAGCTGCCCGTGCGCCTCGAACGCACGTCGCCCGGCCGGGTGTCCGACGCTAGTGTGGAAGGGACGGCCTCGACTGCGAAGGTGGTTCTCGTGACCAGGATCGGCGTCACCGGGCACCGAGGAATCCCCGCCGCCGCACTGCCGTCCGTCCGCGCCGGCATCAGAGCCGAACTGCGCGGCAGCGGCGGCACCGAGGCCCTGAGCAGTCTCGCGGCCGGCGCCGACCAGTTGTTCGCGGAACTCGCCCTCGACCACGGCATCCCGGTCACCGCGGTGATCCCGGGCATGGACTACGAGGCCCATCTCGGCGGCGACGAGGTGCGGGCGGCGTACCGGCGTCTGCTGAGGGCCAGCGCCTCCCGGGTGAAACTGCCCCTGGAGAAGACGCACGAGGAGGCGTACTACGCGGCCGGGCGCTGGATCGTCGACCACGCCGACCGCCTGGTCGCCGTCTGGGACGGCCGCCCGGCGCGGGGCCTCGGCGGTACGGCCGACGTGGTGGAGTACGCGCGCCGCAACGGCGTCCCCGTCCGGGTGCTGTGGCGCCCCGGGGTGGTCCGCCGCTAGCAGGCGTCGCGGACGGGGTGCGGTGAACGAGCCCTCAAGCCCCTTCGCACGGGGCGAGTTCAACGAGCCCGCAGGCCCCTTCGCACGGGGCGTCCTGCCGTGCCGTCAACTGCCGAAGCGCACCAGCCAGTCCGTGTGCTGCGGGCTCACCAGACGTTCCGCCTCGGCGACCGCCTCGGCCCAGCCGTCCTCGGTGACCGTCGTCGCCATCCCGATCCGCGCGGTCTCCAGGTCCTGCTCTATCAGCGAGTGCGCGTACGTCAGGGGACGGTGCCGGCGGACCTCCTGCCAGGCCACGCCGACCGCCGCCGCCGCGCTCAGCACGCCGGTGAGGTCCCAGTCGCCCAGCGCCCCCATCGCCCGCAGCACCGCCGCGAAGAGCGCCAGCAGCGTCAGTACGGCCGTGACGGTCGACCAGCGGGCGGCGGCCCGCCGGGCCCGGGCGGCCCTGTTGCCGTACCAGACCAGCTGTTCCAGCACCCGGTCGCGCAGATAGAAGTCCCGGCGCACCGGGAAGGGCTTGGCCCGCACCGCCCGCATGGCGGGGGTGATCTGGCCGGCGCCGAGCCCGGCGGCTGAGGGCTCGTCCTCCCAGCCCACCTTCCGCAGCTCGCGCAGCCGGTCGGTCAGCCGTTCCGTGAACATGCCGTCCGGGTCGGCGAGCCCGGAGCGGAACGGGCCGCCGTGCACCATGTACTGCCAGGCGAGCGACTTCACGGTCTCGGCGACCGCCCGGTGGGCCTGCCAGTGCGCACGCGCGCGCCGCCGGGAGGCGTGGACGCCGATGACGATGGTCAGCGCGTAGAGGGCGGCGGCGAGCGCCGCGACGGCGTGGTCGTCGACGTGCTCCGCGAGGGTGGCGGCGCAGGTGGCGAGCAGCAGGACGATCAGCTGCGCGCGGACGGCGAGGAAGGATTCACTCTGCCGGCTCAGCGCCTGCCGGTCGCTCTCGTGGAACAGCGGGGGCAGGTCACTCGCGCTCAAGGTGGTGCTCGGTACGGGAGTCCCGTCCCCCATCGCCCGCCCCCCGGTGGTGTGAAAGGTGTGAGCCGTCATCGTCGCGCCGAACGCGGGTGAGGACCAGTACTCTCTCGGCGAAAGACCCACGCCCTCCGAACGGCCCTCACCGACGCCCAATACCCTTGCCAGTTAACGGAGTTGGCGATTCGCATTCCGTCCCGCCGGGCGGCTCCGGTGCTCGCGCGGCCGGCCCGCGACAGGTGCCGGGGCACGGGGAACGAGGTGCTCAGAGGCCGTGCGCGGGCCTCCGGTCCCGCCCGCCGGCGACGGCGCCCGGGCGCGGCGCGAGCGGCGTCGCGGCCCTTGCCCGCCGGGTGTCCGCACGGGCCGGCCGCCTCCTCCGGGCGTCTCCGAGGACCCGGCACACGCGGGCGGACCGACGCCTTTCGGCCGTGTGGCACCGTCACCCGAAGGGAACCCGGCGGGCACGACCCGCCGGGGTGCGGCCTCTTGACGGCGCATCGCCCGCTCCGTAGCGTCACGCCCGGTACGCACATGTGACCGGCATTCACATCCAGGGACACACGAGGGCGAGGGCGAAACCGATGGCCATGTTCCAGCGACGTGTGGTGGTGTCCGGCGGAGGCACCGGGATCGGCCTGGCGACGGCGGAGCTGTTCGCCGCGGACGGGGACCGGGTGGTGCTCCTCGGGCGCCGCGAGGACGTGCTGCGCGAGGCGGCGGAGAAGCTCAACGAGTGCCACGGCGCGTCCACGGCGACCTGGTACGCGGCCGATCTCTCCGATCCCGCTCAGGTGGCCGCCGCGACCGCGTTCATCGCCGCGGACGAGACCCCCGTCGACGTCGTGGTCGCCAACGCGGGCGGCAACGTGGCCCCGTCCCACGACGGCACCCTCGCCTCCATCGCCGACAGCTACCGCCGCAACTTCGACGCCAACGTCCTGACGGCCGTCCTGCTCACCGAGGCGCTCCTCCCCCACGTACGCCGTCCCGGCGGGCGCATCGTGCAGGTCTCCTCGATCGCCTCCCTGCGCGGCCCGGGCTCCTACGGCGGCTCCAAGGGCTGGATCAACACGTACACGTACGACCTCGCCCGGCGCCTCGGCCCCGAGGGCATCACCGCGAACGCGGTCGCGCCCGGCTTCGTCGGCGACACGGAGTTCTTCGGCGACCGCGCGACCCCGGAGTTCGTCGCGGCCCGCGTCTCGGAGTCCCTGACCGGCGAACCCGGCCGCCCCGCGGAGATCGCCGCGGCCATCCGCTACGTCAGCTCCCCCGAGGCGGCCTACATGACGGGGCAGCTGCTGCACATCAACGGCGGCGCGGCTCTGGGCCGCTAGGGTCACCGGGCCGGGGCCCGGCAGGACGGCCCCCGAAGACGACGAAAGCCCCTCGTCCGACGAGGGGCTGACGGAACCGTCCCGGGCTGAAACGTTCCTGCGGGAGGACGCCTTGGTGGGGCGGGTGGGACTCGAACCCACGGCCGACGGATTATGAGTCCGCTGCTCTAACCGGCTGAGCTACCGCCCCATTACGGCGCGTCGCGCACATGTGTGCGCGCCGTCTGCCGCAGCATAGCCGCTCATACGATCTCCTGCTTCGGATGGTCGGCTTCGCATGACCTTGAGGACCCCGGCACGCCACGCGTGGTTCCCCGGGACATGAAAAAGGACCCCTGAGGGGTCCTTTTTCACTGCTCTCCCGACTGGACTCGAACCAGTAACCTGCCGGTTAACAGCCGGCTGCTCTGCCAATTGAGCTACAGGAGACCGAGCTCCCCCGACTGGACTCGAACCAGTAACCTGCCGGTTAACAGCCGGCTGCTCTGCCAATTGAGCTACGGAGGAATGTCTCGTTGCATCGAACGCACCTACCTGGGTATTCGCCAGGGGGCGCGCGTTCGCTGCGACACATACATTAGCGCAAGCAGGGGGGTGCTCCGCCAATCGGTACTCCGCTGCGACCGATGCCGACGCAAGGGAAGGGTGGCTGCCATGCGCTACCGGCTCATGTTCATCACCGGACTGGCTCTGGGTTACGTCCTGGGCACGAGGGCCGGTCGTGAGCGCTACGAGCAGTTGAGGAAGAGCGCCCGACAGGTGGCGCAGAACCCGGCGGTGCGCAACACCGCCGAGAGTGCCGCCCAGCAGGGGCGGCAGATCGCGGGCAAGGCGTACCACGTGGTCAGCGAGAAGGTGGGCGACCGCGTACCCGACTCCGTGGCGGACCGCGTGCGGTCCCTGCGGGAGCGGAACGCCGGCCCCGGCGAGGACGACTGGGGCACCACGAACACCTGAGGTCACACGCACCACGGCCGCCGGCGGACACCCGTCCACCGGCGGTCGCGCGTGTCCGGGTGCCCCGACCGGCGCACGCCCGGCGCGCCCACCCCTCTTCGTACGGCAGAATTTCCGGCATGGGGATAGTCGCCGGGTTGGACAGTTCGCCCGATTTCACTCGTATCGTCGTCTGCGACACCGACACGGGTGCCGTGCTCCGGCAGGGCTATGCCCCGCATCCGGTCGAGAGCGCCGAGGGCGGCGGCCGCCCCTCCGACGTCGACCCGCAGGCCTGGCTGCTGTCCCTGGGCGAGGCCGCGAGCGGCGGGCTCCTCGAAGGCGTCCAGGCCATCGGTGTCTCCGCGCAGCAGAACGGGCTCGTCCCGCTGGACGCGCAGGGCAACACGGTGCGGCCCGCGCTGGTCGGCGGGGACAAGCGGGCCCAGGTCGCCGCGGCGGACCTGATCGACGCGCTCGGCGGGCGCGAGGCGTGGGCGCAGGCCGTGGGATGCGTACCGCAGGCGGCGCAGCCGGTCACCAAGCTGCGCTGGCTGAGCCGGACGGAACCGGAGTCGGCGCTGCGCACCGCGGCGCTGCTCCAGGCGCACGACTGGCTCGTGTGGCAGCTGCTCGGGCGGCCCGCGCGGCGGACCACCGACCGGGGCGGGGCCTCCGGCACCGGCTACTGGTCGGCGGCCACCGGCGCCTACCGGCCGGACCTGATCGAGCTGGCGCTCGGGCACCAGGCCGTGCTGCCCGAGGTGCTCGGCCCGTCGGAGGCCGCCGGCACCACCCCGGAAGGGCTGCTGATCTCCGCCGGGACCGGCGAGACCATGGCGGCGGCCTTCGGCCTGGGGATCGGGCTCGGGGACGCCGTGGTGTCGCTCGGGGCCTCCGGTTCCGTGATGGCCGTGCATCCCGAGGCGCTGGTCGACTCCTCCGGGATGATCACCTCGCTGGCGGACGCCACCGGGATGCACCTGCCGGTCGTCACCACCCTCAACGCCGTACGGGCCCTGCGCGGCGCGGCCGAACTCCTCGGGCTGCCGGACCTGGAGAGCCTGTCCGACCTCGCGATGAAGTCGACGCCGGGAGCGCACGGCCTCGTCCTGCTGCCGTACCTGGAGGGCGAGCGGACGCCGAGCCTGCCGTACACGGCGGGCACGCTGGCCGGGCTCAGGCGGGAGTCGATGAAGCCCGAGCACCTGGCGCGGGCCGCCTTCGAGGGCATGCTCTGCGGGCTCGCGGACGCCCTGGACGTGCTGCGCGGCCGGGGTGTCGACGTCCAGCGGGTGTTCCTGCTGGGCGCCGCCGCCGAGCTGCCCGCCGTCCAGGCCGCGGCGCCCTCGCTGTTCGGCGCGCAGGTCGTGGTGCCGCAGCCCGCCGACTACGCGGCGCTCGGCGCGGCCCGGCAGGCGGCCTGGGCGCTCGGCGCCTCGCAGGGCACCCTCGACCCCCGGCTGCCCCCCGTCTGGCGGGGTGCCGCCGCACAGGTTCTGGAGCCCGGCGAGGAGCTGGCCGTGGGCCAGGCGGTACGCCAGCAGTACGTGTCCGTACGGGAACAGACGCATCCCGGGGCGTTCCGGGTGTGAGCGGCGCCGGCCGGGGCGGCGCCGCGCCGGTTCCCCGGACCGGCGGAAGCGCCCGTGCGGGCGGGGGATCTCGTCCGTCCTTGGACCGCTCTTGGGTTAATCAGTTGAGGTAACACGGGTGGAGTGCCCGACGATAGGGGGTGGGTGCACCGCCCGATCCTTCCGTCGACGACACCGAGAGACCCCGCGTGCTCATACGACTTCTGCGGACCCACCTCAGTCCGTACCGCAAGCCCATCGCGCTGCTGCTGTTGCTGCAGTTCCTGCAGACCAGCGCCACGCTCTACCTCCCCACGCTGAACGCGGACATCATCGACAACGGTGTCGTGAAGGGCGACACGGGCTACATCCTGTCCTTCGGCGCCCTGATGATCGGCATCTCGCTGGTCCAGGTCGTCTGCAACATCGGCGCCGTGTACTTCGGCGCCCGGACCGCCTCGGCGCTCGGCCGGGACATCCGGGCGGCCGTCTTCGACCGGGTGCAGTCGTTCTCCGCGCGTGAGGTGGGCCACTTCGGCGCGCCCTCGCTGATCACCCGCACCACCAATGACGTCCAGCAGGTGCAGATGCTCGCCCTGATGGCGTTCACCCTGATGGCGTCGGCGCCGATCATGTGCGTGGGCGGCATCGTCCTCGCGCTCGGACTCGACGTGCCGCTGTCCGCGGTGCTCGTCGCGGTGGTGCCCGTCCTCGGCATCTGCGTCACGCTGATCGTGCGGCGGCTGCGGCCGCTGTTCCGGCTCATGCAGGTCCGCCTGGACACGGTGAACCGGGTGCTGCGCGAGCAGATCACCGGCAACCGCGTGATCCGCGCGTTCGTCCGGGACGGCTACGAGAAGGACCGCTTCCGCGGGGCCAACGGCGAGCTGACCGAGGTGTCGCTGGGCACCGGGCGGCTGCTGGCCCTGATGTTCCCGATCGTGATGACGGTGGTGAACCTGTCCTCGATCGCCGTGGTCTGGTTCGGCGCCCACCGGATCGACAGCGGCGAGATGCAGATCGGCGACCTGACCGCGTTCCTCGCCTATCTGATGCAGATCGTGATGTCCGTGATGATGGCCACCTTCATGTTCATGATGGTGCCGCGCGCGGAGGTCTGCGCCGAGCGCATCCAGGACGTCCTGGAGACGGACAGCAGTGTCGTGCCCCCGAAGGCGCCGGTCCTGGAGCTGCGGCGGCACGGGCACCTGGAGATCCGCGGCGCCGGGTTCCGCTACCCGGGCGCCGAGGAGCCGGTGCTGAGGTCCGTCGACATGGTGGCGCGGCCGGGCGAGGTGACCGCCGTGATCGGGTCGACCGGCAGCGGCAAGTCCACGCTGCTCGGGCTCGTGCCCCGGCTGTTCGACGCCACGGACGGGAACGTCCTGGTGGACGGCGCGGACGTACGGACCCTCGACCCGGAGCTGCTCGCCAGGACCGTGGGACTCGTCCCGCAGAAGCCGTATCTGTTCGCGGGCACCGTCGCCTCGAACCTGCGGTACGGCAATCCGGACGCGACCGACGAGGAACTGTGGCACGCGCTGGAGGTGGCGCAGGCCAGGGACTTCGTGGAGCGGCTGGAGAACGGCCTGGACTCCCCCGTCGCGCAGGGCGGCACGAACGTCTCCGGCGGGCAGCGGCAGCGGCTCGCGATCGCGCGGACGCTGGTGCAGCGCCCGGAGATCTACCTGTTCGACGACTCCTTCTCGGCCCTCGACTACGCGACGGACGCGGCGCTGCGGGCGGCCCTGGCCCAGGAGACGGCGGAGGCGACCGTGGTGATCGTCGCCCAGCGGGTGTCGACCATCCGGGACGCCGATCGGATCGTCGTCCTCGACGAGGGCCGGGTCGTCGGGACCGGGCGGCACCACGAGCTGATGGCGGACAACGAGACCTACCGGGAGATCGTGCTCTCCCAGCTGACGGAAGCGGAGGCTGCCTGATGGCCGGTCCCATGGGACGGATGATGGCCGGGGGCGGCCCCGATCAGCGCTCGATGGACTTCAAGGGGTCGGGCCGGAGGCTGCTGTCCCACTTCCGGCCCGAGCGCGGCACGATGTACGCGATGCTGGCCGCCGTCGTCCTGAGCGTGGGCCTGTCGGTGGTCGGGCCGAAGATCCTGGGGCGGGCCACCGACCTGGTCTTCGCCGGCATCATCGGGCGCGAGCTGCCCGCGGGCTCCTCCAAGGCCGAGGTGCTGGCGTCCATGCGCGAGCGCGGTGACGGCGGCATGGCCGACATGCTCTCCGGCACCGACTTCACGCCGGGCCAGGGCATCGACTTCGACGCGGTCGGCAGGGTGCTCGGGCTCGCGCTCGTGGTGTTCGTGCTGGCCGGCCTGCTGATGGCGGTGGCGACGCGCCTGGTGAACCGGGCGGTCAACCGGACCGTGTACCGGCTGCGCGAGGACGTGCAGACCAAGCTGTCGCGGCTGCCGCTCGCGTACTTCGACCAGCGGCAGCGCGGTGAGGTGCTCAGCCGGGCCACCAACGACATCGACAACATCGGGCAGACCCTCCAGCAGTCGATGGGCCAGCTCATCAACTCCCTGCTGACCATCGTCGGCGTGCTGGCGATGATGTTCTGGGTGTCGCCGCTGCTGGCGCTGGTCGCGCTGGTCACCGTGCCGCTGTCGTTCGTCGTCGCCACCCGCGTCGGCAAGCGGTCGCAGCCGCACTTCGTGCAGCAGTGGCGCACCACCGGCAAGCTCAACGCCCACATCGAGGAGATGTACACCGGGCACACGCTGGTGAAGGTGTTCGGGCGGCAGGAGGAGTCGGCGGCGCAGTTCGCCGAGCAGAACGAGAAGCTGTACGAGGCCGGGTTCAAGGCGCAGTTCAACAGCGGGATCATGCAGCCGCTGATGATGTTCGTGTCGAACCTGAACTACGTGCTGGTGGCGGTCGTCGGTGGTCTGCGGGTCGCGTCGGGGTCCCTGTCGATCGGTGACGTGCAGGCCTTCATCCAGTACTCGCGCCAGTTCTCGATGCCGCTGACGCAGGTCGCGTCGATGGCGAACCTGGTGCAGTCCGGCGTGGCGTCCGCCGAGCGGGTCTTCGAGCTCCTCGACGCGGAGGAGCAGGGCGCCGACCCGGTCGCGGCCGAGAAGCCCGCCGAGGTGCGCGGACGCGTCGCCCTGGAGCACGTGTCGTTCCGGTACGAGCCCGACAAGCCGCTCATCGAGGACCTGTCCCTGAAGGCGGAGCCCGGTCACACGGTCGCGATCGTCGGACCGACGGGAGCGGGCAAGACGACGCTGGTGAACCTCCTCATGCGGTTCTACGAGGTCACCGGCGGGCGGATCACTCTCGACGGGGTCGACATCGCGAAGATGACCCGGGACGAACTGCGGGCCGCCATCGGCATGGTGCTCCAGGACACCTGGCTGTTCGGCGGGACGATCGCGGAGAACATCGCGTACGGCGCCTCGCGCGAGGTCACCCGGGGCGAGATCGAGGAGGCGGCGCGCGCGGCCCACGCGGACCGGTTCGTCCGGACGCTGCCCGAGGGGTACGACACCGTCATCGACGACGAGGGGTCCGGGGTGAGCGCGGGCGAGAAGCAGCTCATCACGATCGCCCGGGCGTTCCTGTCCGACCCGGTGATCCTCGTCCTGGACGAGGCGACGAGTTCGGTGGACACCCGGACCGAGGTGCTCATCCAGAAGGCGATGGCGAAACTCGCGCACGGGCGGACGTCGTTCGTGATCGCGCACCGGCTCTCCACGATCCGGGACGCGGACACCATCCTGGTGATGGAGAACGGGGCCATCGTGGAGCAGGGCGCGCACGCGGAGCTGCTGGCGGCGGGCGGCGCCTACGCGCGGCTCTACCAGGCGCAGTTCGCGCAGGCGGTGGCCGAGGTCGACTGACGCGGTCTTCTCCGCCCCCTCCGTGCGCCGGGAGGGGGCGGGAGCCGTCAGTCAGTCAGTCAGTCAGTCAGTCAGTCAGTCAGTCAGTCAGTCAAGGTAGCCGCGGAGCTGGTCCGCGAAGGCGTGGTCCCGCAGCTTGTTGAGGGTCTTGGACTCGATCTGGCGGATGCGCTCGCGCGTGACGCCGAAGATGCGGCCGATCTCCTCCAGCGTGCGCGGACGCCCGTCGGCCAGTCCGTACCGCAGCTGGACGACCTTGCGCTCGCGCTCCCCGAGCGTGGACAGCACCGCCTCCAGGTGCTCGCGCAGCAGCAGGAACGCGGCGGACTCCACCGGGGACGCCGCGTCGCCGTCCTCGATCAGGTCGCCGAGGGCCACGTCGTCCTCCTCGCCCACCGGGGCGTGCAGGGAGACCGGTTCCTGGGCCAGCCGCAGGACCTCGCTCACCCGCTCCCGGGGCAGGTCCAGGTGGGCGGCGACCTCCTCGGGCGTCGGCTCGTAGCCGCGCTCCTGGAGCATGCGCCGCTGGACCCGGACGACCCGGTTGATCAGCTCGACCACGTGGACGGGCACGCGGATCGTGCGGGCCTGGTCGGCCAGCGCCCGTGACATGGCCTGCCGGATCCACCAGGTCGCGTACGTGGAGAACTTGTAGCCGCGGGCGTAGTCGAACTTCTCGACCGCCCGGATCAGGCCGAGGTTGCCCTCCTGGACCAGGTCGAGCATGGTCAGCCCGCGCCCGACGTACCGCTTGGCGACGGAGACCACGAGCCGCAGGTTCGCCTCGATGAGCCGGCGCTTGGCCATCCGGCCCATGACGACCAGCTTGTCGAGGTCGAGGGCGAGCTGGCTGTCCAGGTCGCGGGCGAGCCGCAGTTTCTCCTCGGCGAAGAGGCCGGCCTCCACGCGGCGGGCCAGCTCGACCTCCTCGGCCGCGGTGAGCAGGGGGATGCGGCCGATCTCGCGCAGGTACTGGCGGAACAGGTCCGAGGAGGGGCCGCTGGTGTCGGCGGCGCGGCTGCGGGGCGGTACGGCGGGCTCGGCCTCCACGGCCCCGGACGCGTCGCTCTCGGGCGCCTCGTCGGCGGCGGCCGGTTCGTCCGCTTCGGGCGGGCTCTCCGGCCGCGCCTCCGGGTGGTGCGCGGCACGGCTCTGCGGGGGGACCGCCGCGACGACGCCGTTCTCCGCGTCCGTGTCCGTCGTGTTGTCGGTCTCGGTGAGGGTCTGGGTCTGCACGGGGGCGACCTCCAGGAATGTCGCTGCTGAGGCATGCGGCAGCGGTACGTCCGGGATGGGGTCGACGGCCTCGCCGCTGTCCATCCCGTAGTCGTGTGGCGGAACCGCGGGGATGGGGGACCCGTCGCGTACGGGTCGGCCGCGCTCCGAGGACTCAGGCACCGCACCCCAGTGTGGAGTACGACACATCGCTGCCACGAGGGGCGTGCGGTGACTTTTTGCGTCCGGTCCGTGACGGCGTGAATACCCTGACGCACGAGTGCGCGGCAGGACGGGACCCAAACCCTCCGAAACCCCGCGGACGGGTGCCGTTCACCGGCGCGTGCCGGAGTGCGCCGGGCGCGCCCGGCACGACCGGGGACGTCAGAGGGCCGCGGCGCCCCGTTCGCGCAGCGCCTGCCCGTACTGCTGGAGCACCCACAGCTCGTTCTGCACGGCGGCCAGCCTGGCCGGGTCGCCCTGGGCGCTCGCCCGGGCCAGCGAGCCCTGCACCTGCTGGATGCGGCGGTCGACGGCCCGCCTGCGGACCATCACCAACTGGTCGCCCGCGTACGCCTCGTCGACCGTCCTGCGCATGATGGCCTCGACGGCCAGCTCCGTGACCATGGCGCGCACCCCGTCGTCCGGGGCGGCGTCACGGACCCGGACCAGGTACTCCTGGGGGTCCTGGACGCCGTACTCCGCGCCGCCTGCGTCCATGATCGCCTGGCGGACCGCCGCGTACGGCGCGGCGGTGAACTCGTCGATGCCGTACGCGTCGAAGGCCGGAGACACCAACTCGGGTCGTTGCAGGGCCAGTTTGAGGAGCTCGCGCTCGGTGGCGAAGACCGGGTTGCGCAGGTTGAGGGCGGGGCCGCCGGGGGCCGCCTGGGCCGCCCCGTACGCCTGCTGGGGCCGCTGCCGCTCGGGCGCGGGGCCCTTGCCGCCGCGGTCGCGGGCCCAACGGGCCAGCTGCGCCACCCGCTTGACGACGAACTGCGTGTCGAGGATGCCCAGCATGCCCGCGAGCTGCACGGCGACCTCGTGCTGGGCGCCGCTGTTCTTGATGCGGGCGACGACGGGCGCCGCCTCGTCGAGGGCGGCGGCGCGGCCGGCCGGGGTCTCCAGGTCGTAGCGCAGGACGATCTGGCGCAGGGCGAACTCGAAGAGCGGGGTGCGGGGCTCCACCAGGTCGGCCACGGCCTCGTCGCCCTTGGCGAGCCGCAGGTCGCAGGGGTCCATGCCGTCGGGGGCGACCGCGATGTACGTCTCGGCGGCGAACTTCTGGTCGTCCTCGAAGGCGCGCAGGGCTGCCTTCTGGCCCGCCGCGTCACCGTCGAAGGTGAAGATCACGCGCGCGGAGCCGTTGTCCATGAGGAGGCGGCGGAGGATCTTGATGTGGTCGGTGCCGAAGGCGGTGCCGCAGGTGGCGATGGCGGTGGTGATACCGGCCAGGTGGCAGGCCATGACGTCCGTGTAGCCCTCGACCACGACCGCGCGGCTGGTCTTGGCGATCTCCTTCTTGGCGAGGTCGATGCCGTAGAGGACCTGCGACTTGCGGTAGATCGCGGTGTCGGGCGTGTTGAGGTACTTCGGGCCGTTGTCGGAGTCGTACAGCTTGCGGGCGCCGAAGCCGACCACGTCGCCGCCGATGTCGCGGATGGGCCACATCAGCCGGCCCCGGAAGCGGTCGATGGGGCCGCGCCGGCCGTCCTGGGAGAGGCCGGAGAGGACCAGCTCCTTGTCCGAGAAGCCCTTGCCGCGCAGGTGGCGGGTGAGGTGGTCCCAGCCCTGGGGGCTGTAGCCGACGCCGAAGTGGGCGGCGGCGGCCTGGTCGAAGCCGCGCTCGGCGAGGAACTTCCGGCCGGCGTCCGCCTCGGGGGCGCTGTCGAGCTGCTCGACGTAGAACTGGGCGGCCGCCTTGTGCGCCTCGACCAGGCGGATGCGCTCCCCCCGCTGGTGGGAGGGGTTGTACCCGCCCTCCTCGTACCGCAGGGTGATGCCCGCCTGGCCGGCCAGGCGCTCGACCGCCTCCGAGAAGGTGAGGTGGTCGACCTTCATCACGAACGTGATGGTGTCGCCGCCCTCCTGGCAGCCGAAGCAGTGGAAGAGCCCCTTGCTCGGGCTGACCTGGAAGGACGGCGACTTCTCGTCGTGGAACGGGCAGAGGCCCTTCAGGTTGCCGCCGCCCGCGTTGCGCAGCTGGAGGTACTCGGACACCACGGCGTCGATCGAGACCGCGTCCCGAACAGCCTTCACGTCCTCGTCGTTGATCCGTCCTGCCACGCGTGAATTCTACGGGGACGGTGTGACAGCCGAGCGCCGCGGCGGGTCACGGTACGAGGGTCTCCAGCGGGACGTGCGGGTCGGCGAGTGCCTCGGTGTCCACGCGGGCCCGGGATCGGATCAGCGCCTGGACGGGATCCGTGACGTCCCACACATTCACGTTCATGCCGGCCAGCACCCGTTCGTCCTTGACCCAGAAGGCGACGAACTGGCGCTTGCCCGCGTCGCCGCGGATCACCACCTGGTCGTAGGTCCCCGGGGGAGCCCAGCCGGAGTACTCCAGCCCGACGTCGTACTGGTCGGAGAAGAAGTAGGGCACGCGGTCGTACGTCGTCTCGCGGCCCAGCATCGCGCGCGCGGCGGCCGGTCCGCCGTTGAGGGCGTTCGCCCAGTGCTCCACGCGCAGCCGGGAGTCGAAGAGGGTGTGGTGGAAGGAGGCCACGTCGCCGGCCGCGTAGATGTCCGGGTCGGAGGTGCGCAGCCGCTCGTCGACGGCGATGCCGCCGCCGTGCGCGCGGTCGGCCAGGGTGAGGCCCGCCGCCTCGGCGAGGCCGGTGCGCGGGGCGGCCCCGATGGCGGCGAGCACGTCGTGCGCGGGGTGCTCCTCGCCGTCGTCGGTGCGGGCGGCCAACACCATGCCGTCCTGCCCGGCGATCTCGGTCAGGCGGGCGCCGAAGTGGAAGCGGACGCCGTGCTCGCGGTGCAGTTCGGCGAAGAGCTGGCCGAGCTCGGGGCCGAGGACGCCGTGCAGCGGGGTCGGCTCGGGTTCCACGACGGTGACCTCGGCGCCGTACTCCCGGGCCGCCGCGGCGACCTCCAGGCCGATCCAGCCGGCGCCCGCGATGACGATGTGCCCGTTGTCGCGGCCGAGGGCGGCCAGGACGCCCTTCAGGCGCTCGGCGTGGGAGAGGCGGCGCAGGTGGTGGACGCCCGCCAGGCCGGTCCCGGGGATGTCGAGCCTGCGGGGCTCGGCGCCGGTGGCGAGCAGCAGCTTGTCGTAGTGCACGACGGTGCCGTCGTCGCCGAACCGGACGGTCTTCGCGATCCGGTCGACGGCGTCGACGGTCTGGCCCAGGTGCAGCTCGATGTCGTTCTGCGCGTACCAGCCGGGCTCGTGCACGAAGACGCTGTCGCGCTCCTCCTTGCCGAGCAGGTACCCCTTGGACAGGGGCGGCCGCTCGTAGGGGTGGTCGCGCTCGTCACAGATCAGTATCACCCGGCCGGTGAACCCCTCCGCGCGGAGCGTCTCGGCCGCCTTCGCGCCGGCCAGACCTCCTCCGACGATGACGAATGTCTGATCCGCGTCGACCACTTGATGCCTCCTCGTAAGGATGTCGCCACATGCGAGCGTCCCGCACGCGGCGTGGTGCGGGAAGAGGGAGTGGCCCGATCAGGCCACACGGGGTCACACCGCGCCGCCGCCGGCGGGGCGCGTGGTGAGCCCGAGGTGCAGGGAGCGTGCCGAGGCGTCCGTGAGCGAGGCGATCTGGTCGACGACGACCCGCTTGCGGGCCCGGTCGTCGGGAGCCTCGTCGAACCGGGCGCGGAACTGCGGCTCCAGCCCGTCGGGGGCGCGGGCGGTGAGGGCCTCGGCCAGCTCGGCGACGACGATCCGCTGGTCGGCGCGGAGGATCTCCTGCTCGGCGCGCTGCATGACGTACCGGTCGGCGACCGCCTTGAGGACGGCGCACTCCAGGCGGGTCTCCCGGGGGACGACCAGTTCCGCCGCGTACCGGGTGAGGCGCCCGGTGCCGTACCGCTCGCGGGTGGCGGCCTCGGCGGCCAGGCAGAAGCGGCCGATGAGCTGGCTGGTGGCGTCCTTCAGCCGGGCCTGGGCGACGGACGAGCCGTCGTAGCCGTGCGGCCACCACTCCTGGTCGAGGAGGCGGTCGAGGGCCTCGGCCAGCTCGGCGTGGTCGGTGCCGGCGGGCACGTACCGCGCCACGGCGACCGCGAAGACCGCGTTCCGTTCCGGCTCGGCGTGCAGGCAGTTCGGGTCGATGTGCCCGGCGTGCAGGCCGTCCTCGACGTCGTGCACCGAGTACGCCACGTCGTCGGACCAGTCCATGACCTGGGCCTCGAAGCAGGTACGGGTGCCGGGGGCGCCCTTGCGGACCCAGTCGAAGACCGGCCGGTCGTCCTCGTACACCCCGAACTTGGGGGACCCGGGGTCGGTGGGCCGGCCGCCGCGCGGCCAGGGGTACTTGGTGGCGGCGTCGAGGGCGGCCCGGGTGAGGTTGAGGCCGACGCTGACCAGTTCGCCGGTCTCCTCGCTGCGGGCGAAGCGCTTGGGCTCGATCCGGGTGAGCAGCCGCAGCGACTGCGCGTTGCCCTCGAAGCCGCCGCAGTCCCGCGCGAACTCGTTGAGGGCCTGTTCGCCGTTGTGCCCGAAGGGCGGGTGGCCCAGGTCGTGCGAGAGGCAGGCCGCCTCGACCAGGTCGGGGTCGCAGCCCAGGGCGGCGCCGAGCTCGCGGCCGACCTGGGCGCACTCCAGGGAGTGGGTCAGCCGGGTGCGGGGGCTGGCGTCCCAGGCCCGCGTGCGGGTGCCGGGCGTGACGACCTGGGTCTTGCCGGCGAGCCGGCGCAGGGCCGCGGAGTGCAGCACGCGCGCGCGGTCGCGCTGGAAGGCGGTACGGCCGGGGCGCTTGTCGGGCTCGACGGCCCAGCGCTCGACGGCCGCTTCGTCGTACTCGGCGCGCGCGGACCGGTCCTCGCGGACCCGGCGCGGGGTGCTCTCGGTCTCGGACGAGGTCTGCGGTGGGGTGCCTTCCATGCCCCGACCCTAGGCCCTGCCGTTCGGATCATGCCGGTGCGGCCCGGTCCGGCAGGCGCGCCCGCGGGCCTGGACCGGGTGCGGTCCCCCGGGTTCAGGCCGAGGCCAGGGTGCGTTCGGCGGCGGCTCCCGGGGCCGCGAGCGCCCGGTCGTAGCGGTGCAGGACGAGGCGGGCCATCGCCGGGTGCGCGCCGAGCGGGGCGGCGGCGATCCAGGGGGCGGCCGCCGCGCTCTCGGTGGCGAACCGGCCGGGGGCGGTGAAGTAGGAGGCGACGGCGACCCGGTGGCGGCCCCGGGCGGCGAGGGCGCGCACCGCGGCGGGCACGGTGGGCGCGGCGGCGGAGGCGTAGGCGGGCACGACCGGGACGCCGAGCCGCTCGGCGAGCAGCTGGGCGGTGCGGCGGGTGTCGACGGCCGCGTCGGGGTCGCGGGACCCGGCCGCGGCGAGGACGACGCCACTGGCGCGGCGGGTGGCCTCGCTCATGCGCGTCCGCCAGCCCGCCTCGACGAGCCGCTCGTACAGCGTCTCCACGAGCAGCGGGTGCGGGCCGAGCGGGGAGGCGACCCGGCAGTCCCGCTCGGGGACGGCGGCCGCGGCCTCGGGGATGTCCCGCTTGACGTGGTGGCCGCGGCTCAGCAGCAGCGGTACGAGCACGGCCTCGCCGGTGTCCAGGGACGCGAGCGTGTCGGGCAGCAGCGGTTCGTTGAGCTCGATGTGGCCGAGGCGCACGGACAGGCCCGGGCGCAGCTCGCGGACCCGCTCGGCCAGGCTCAGTACGGTGTCGAGGGCGCGCGGGTCGCGGCTGCCGTGGGCCACCATCACGAGCGCGGGCGGCGCCGGGCGGCGCGCGCCGCCGGGCGAGACGAGGCGGAGCTGGCTGCCGAGCTGGCTGGTGATCCGGTTCATGAGTTGCGCCGTACTGTCGAGGTGGGCGCCGCTGTGCGGCCGGCCGCCGAAGCGGTTCTGGGACTCGTCGTGTGCTGGTGTCGACGCCGTCATGGACCGAGTCTGGCGGGGCGACGTTGCCGCGCCGTTGCGTGGGCGTCACGGGTGTTTTCCGGCGGTTCACCGCGGGGTGCCCGGGGGTGTGAGGGCTCGCGGGGGCCGCTTCCGGCCGCGGTCAGGGGCTCGGAGTGAGCCCTGTCACGGTCCTTCCCTGAACCGTACTCCCGTTCGCCGCGTCCCCCTCTGACGAGGGCCGACGTCACCTGGGGGACACCGAATCATGCGCCTGCCGCGCCCGAGCATCCGCAGACCGTCACCGCGCTTCCGGCTTCCGGCGGTGCGCCTGCGCCGGCCGTCCCTGCCGCGCACCCGCCGGGGACAGCGGCGCTGCGTCCAGGCCGTCATGCTCCTCTGCGTCCTGGCGCTGACGCCCGCGACCTGGATGTACGTGACGACGGGTGACCGGCTCCGGACGACCGCGGACGTGCCGCGGACCGACGTCGCGGTGGTGTTCGGCGCCGGCCTCTGGGACGGCGAGCCCTCCCCCTACCTCGCGCACCGGCTGGACGCGGCGGCGGAGCTGTACCGGGCGGGCCGGGTGAAGGTCGTGCTCGTCACCGGCGACAACAGCCGCGAGGACTACGACGAGCCCGACGCCATGCGCGCCTACCTGACCGGGCACGGGGTGCCCGGCCGGCGCATCGTCAGCGACTACGCCGGGTTCGACACCTGGGACTCCTGCGTCCGCGCGAAGAAGATCTTCGGAGTCGACCGGGCCGTGCTGATCAGTCAGGGGTTCCACATCCGCCGGGCGGTCGCGTTGTGCGAGGCGGCGGGCGTACGGTCCTACGGCGTCGGGGTCGACGCCGTGCACGACGTGACCTGGTACTACGGGGGGACGCGCGAGGTCCTCGCGGCGGGCAAGGCCGCGTGGGACGCCGTGTTCGAACCCGACCCCCGGTTCCTGGGCCCCCGCGAGCCGGGGGTACGACGGGCCCTGCGGGTGCCGTCCCGGTGATTTCCGTGCCCTCTCCCCTCCCCGGCCTTCCAGCCGACGAGCCCTTCCCCTCCCCCCACGGGGCTCCGCCCCGGACCCCGCTCCTCAAACGCCGGAGGGGCTGAATTTTTCCCCCGGCGCCGGTTCACCGCCCGGGTGAGGACACAGGCGCGATACGTACCAGCCCGTCGGACGCGCGGATTTGAGCCCGTCCGACGGGCAAGGACAAACGCCCGTCGCGAGATCTTGAGCCCGTCCGGCGTGCGAGGGCAACGCTCGGCGCGAGGAGAGTTTTGAGCCCGCCAGGCGGTTCGGTCCAAACGCCCGGCGCGAGGAGAGTTTCAAGCCCGTCCGGCGATTGAGGACGAGCGCGCAGCGCGATCCGACGACACCCGGGCGAAGCCCCCGGCACGGGCAGGGGGCGACCATGCAGCCCGTCCGGCGTTTGAGGACGAGCGCGCAGCGCGACCGGGGGCCCGGGGGCTCGCCCCCGGATCGGGACGGCGCCCCTCACGGCGACGTCCACCCCACCGGGAGGTCCCCGTGCCGGGGGCGTAACGGACAGCGCCCCACCGCGTAACACGGCCGCCGCACGCTGGACGGTATGCAGACCTCCGCGACGCCCACCCACTGCCCGTACTGCGCCCTGCAGTGCGGGATGAACCTGACGCCCACGTCCGACGGGGGCGTCACCGTGACGGAGCGCGCGGACTTCCCGGTGAACCGGGGCGCCCTGTGCGGCAAGGGCCGTACCGCGCCCGCCCTGCTCTCGTCCCGGGTGCGGCTGACCTCCCCGCTGGTCCGCAGGGCGGGCGTCCTGGAGCCCGCCACCTGGGACGAGGCCCTCGACCGGATCGCCGAGGGGCTGTCCCGCACGCGTACGGAGCATGGCCCGGACGCGTGCGGGGTCTTCGGCGGGGGCGGCCTGACGAACGAGAAGGCGTACGCGCTCGGCAAGTTCGCGCGCGTGGTCCTCGGCACCTCGCAGATCGACTACAACGGGCGTTTCTGCATGTCGTCCGCGGCGGCCGGCGGCATCAAGGCGTTCGGCCTCGACCGGGGGCTGCCCTTCCCGCTGGAGGACATCCCGCGGACCGGCTGCGTGATCCTCGTCGGCTCCAACCTCGCCGAGACGATGCCGCCCGCGCTGCGCTACCTCACCGAGCTGAAGGAGAACGGCGGCACACTGATCGTCATCGACCCGCGCCGCACGAGGACGGCGGAGCAGGCGGACCTGCACCTGGCGCCGCGCCCGGGCACGGACCTGGCGCTGGCCCTCGGGCTGCTGCACCTGGTGGTCGCCGAGGGGCGCACCGACGAGGAGTACATCCAGGAGCGGACGAGCGGCTGGGAGGAGGCGCGGGCCGCGGCGATGGCGCACTGGCCGGAGTACGTGGAACGGATCACGGGGGTGTCCGTTCCGCAGCTCCGGGAGGCGGTGCGGATGTTCTGCGAGCCCTCGTCGGCGATGGTGCTCACCGCCCGGGGGCCCGAGCAGCAGTCCAAGGGCACCGACACGGTGGGCGCGTGGATCAACCTGTGCCTCGCGACCGGCCGGGCGGGGCGTCCGCTGTCCGGCTACGGCTGCCTCACAGGCCAGGGCAACGGGCAGGGCGGCCGGGAACACGGCCAGAAGGCCGACCAGTTGCCCGGCTACCGCAAGCTGACGGACCCCGCGGCCCGGCGGCACGTGGCCGAGGTGTGGGGCGTGGACCCGGACTCGCTGCCCGGGCCGGGGCGCAGTGCCTACGAGCTGCTCGACGCGATGGGCACCGACATCCGCTCCCTGCTGCTGATGGGCTCGAACCCGGTGGTCTCCGCGCCGCGCGCCGCGCACATCGAGGGGCGCCTGAAGTCCCTGGACTTCCTGGCCGTCGCGGACGTCGTCCTGTCCGAGACGGCGGCGCTGGCCGACGTGGTGCTGCCGGTCACCCAGTGGGCGGAGGAGACGGGCACGACGACGAACCTGGAGGGCAGGGTCCTGCTGCGGCGCCGGGCCGTCTCCCCTCCCGAGGGGATCCGCAGCGACCTCGACGTGCTGCACGAACTGGCCGGCCGGCTGGGCGTGGAGAAGGGTTTCCCGACGAACCCGGAGGAGGTGTTCGAGGAACTGCGCCGGGCGAGCGCGGGCGGGGCCGCGGACTACTCGGGGATCACCTACCGCCGGCTGGCCGAGGAGAACGGGGTGTTCTGGCCCTGCCCCGCGCCGGAGTCCGTACAGGATTCGGAGGACGCGGCGTTCGACGCGCTGCCGGACGACCCGGCCGGCGAGGGCGGCGGCACGGGCGGGACCGGTGACGGGGTGCATCCCGGAACCCCGCGGCTCTTCCTCGACCGGTTCGCCACCGAGGACGGGCGGGCGCGTTTCGTGGCCGTGTCGCACCGGGCGGCCGCCGAGGAGCCGGACGCCGAGTACCCGGTGCTGCTGACCACCGGGCGGGTCGTCGCGCAGTACCAGTCGGGCGCCCAGACCCGGCGGGTCGACGAGCTGAACGCCGCCGCCCCCGGTCCGTTCGTGGAGATGCACCCGCGGCTCGCCGAGCGGCTCGGGGCGGTGGACGGGGACCCCGTGGCCGTCGTGTCCCGGCGGGGGCGGGCCGTGGCGCCGGCCCGCGTCACCACGTCCATCCGGCCCGACACCGTCTTCATGCCGTTCCACTGGGCGGGCGAGGGCCGCGCCAACACCCTGACCAACCCGGCGCTCGACCCGACGTCGCGCATGCCGGAGTTCAAGGCGTGCGCCGTGCGGCTGGAGCCGGTCGGACGGAGTTGACAGGGCTGACGGGATTGACGGGACTGACGGGCGCCTCGCGGGAGCCCCGGCGGCTGTGCCAGTCGCCGTCCTCGATGAGTGCGCCGCCCGTCCGCAGCCGGGCGGCGACGGCGGGCGCGGCCAGGTAGACCCAGGCCCGCACGGGCGGGCCGGCCGCCCGTGACACGTCCCGGGCGACCCGCTCGTACAGGTTGCGGGGGTCGCCCGGCGGACAGGCGTACTCCTCCAGCCGGTCGAGTTCCGCGAGCAGTTCGCCGTACGCCCCGGGCAGCGCGGTGACCAGTTCCCCGCGCACCGCGTAACCCGGCTCCGGGACGGCGTAGGGGTAGCCGGGCCCGTCGTACAGCGCGGCCCCGTCCAGCCGGCCGGGTTCCTCGGAGCGGGTGCGCCCGCGCAGGAACAGGTCGTGGTTGTGCTCGCCCGGGCGCAGGGTGCCGTAGACGAAGAAGGGCAGCGGCTCCCCCGTCACGCCTCCGTCCCCGTCTCCCGCGCCACCCACCGCAGGTAGTCCGCGCTCCCCCGCACGACGGGCGTGGCGATGATCTCGGGCGTGTCGTAGTCGTGCGCGGCGCGCAGGTGGGCCTCCAGCGCGTCGTACCGGGCGCCCGTCGTCTTGAACAGCACCTGCCACTCCTCGGCCGTCTCGACCTCGCCGTCCCAGCGGTAGACGGAGGTGACGGGACCGGAGACCTGCGCGCAGGCCGCGACCCGCGCCTCCACCGCGCCCCGGGCGAGCGCCTGTGCCTTCTCCGGGGCGTCCGTGGTGGTCAGGACGGTCAGCCAGTCGGCCGTGGCCATGATCGTTCTCCTCGTTCGAGCCCTCGCGCACGCCTTCGCAGAAACGATTCTCGCTCCCCACGCGCCCTCACAGGTGACCGGCGGGGTCCAGCACGACCGGCACCCCGTGCCACGGCGCGTCCCTGGAGGGCATCGGCCGGGACAGGACCGGAGCCGTCCGGTACGGCGCCCTCACGGTGTACCTGACGTCCCCGACGAACCACGCGGGCGCCCGGACGGCGACGCCGAACGCGGCGCGGGACCTGTACGGGGCGGGCGGCGCGGAGTACGCCGCGGTGGCCGCGGCCTGGAGCGCCGTGTCCGTGCGCGGCCCCGGCGCCGGCCCGGGCGGGACCCGCCCCTCCCCCACGGGGGCGGCTCCCGCCCGGGCGTCCGGCAGCCCTGACCCCGGCCGCTCAGTCCTCGTACGGGCGCAGCGCCTTGGCCTCGCGCAGAGCCCTGGCCCACCACACCAGCCGGTCGGACATCAGCCGCGCCGCCGCGGCCGGTGCCGCGGGGTCGCGCGGGTCGCCGCTCTCGTCGAACGCCGCGCCCGCGCCGTGGAAGGAGACCGTGTCCCGGACGGTCACGGCGTGCAGCTCGGCGAAGACCTGGCGCAGGTGCTCGACCGCCCGCAGCCCTCCGGACAGGCCGCCGTAGGAGACGAACCCCACGGGCTTGGCGCGCCATTCGGTGTAGTGCCAGTCGATGAGGTTCTTCAGGGGCGCGGGGTAGGAGTGGTTGTACTCGGGGGTGAGGACGACGAACGCGTCGGCGGCGGCCAGGGCGGGGGTGACCCGGCGGAGGGCGGCCTCCGACTCCGGGGACGGCGACAGGGTGGTGGGCAGCCGGACCTCGGCCAGGTCGACGACCTCGGCCCGGAGGTCCTCGCGCGCCTCCAGCAGGGACAGCAGCCAGTTGGCGACGACCGGGCCGAAGCGGCCCTCGCGGTTGCTGGCGACGATGACGACGACGCGCACGGGGGCCCGTGTACCGGACCGCCCGGACGGGCGGACGGAGGCGTCGGGTGCGGAACGGGTGTCGGATACGGCCGGGATCCCGGCGCTGGTCTTCATGCGTCACAGGCTCTTACCTCAAGCTTGGTTCAGGTCAAGCCGCCGTTCCGCGGGCCGACGCGGGTCGCGGTTTCCAGCCGTCCGTGGGGCCTGCGTGGACCAGGGCCGGTCGCGGCGGGGCGATCGTCACGGCGGCCGACGGACCGGCAGGGTGGGCGGCGGCGGGGCGGGCGGCAGCGGACCGGCGGGTGCGGGTCACCCGTTCACACCCGCGTGCCGCACCCGTGGGGTTCTCCTCCACGACTTCCCGGCCGTACGCCGGTGACCTGCTGGAATGGTGCCGCGCGGGGTCGGCGGGGGTCGCCCCCGGTGCCCGTGCGCGGTGTTTCTGACGTGCCATCAGGGAGCGGAGCGGGCCGTGTGCCACTTACCTCGGTAGGGCAGGGGTGCGACCGACGCAGCGGCACATGGGGGTGCCGCGGGCCGTGCCCTCTCGGAGGAGCAACACGATGCGCACAGCCCGTCTGCTGACCGGTACCGCGCTCGCCGTCGCCGCCGCGGGCCTCGCCGCCGCGCCCGCGTACGGCGGGGACACCGGCACGCTCGACGTCCGTCCGGCCACCGTCGTCCCCGGCGCCGACGTCACGGTCGGCACGGCGGCGTGCGGCGCCGACGGCACGGCGACGGGGGACGCCAGCGCGGTGGGCGCGGGCACGTTCGCGCTGGCCCCCGGCGCGCGCGGAGGGGACACGGCCGGTCGGTTCCGCGTGCCGCCCGGCGCCCAGCCGGGCACGTACGAGATCGTCGCGAAGTGCTCCGGCGGCCGGCAGGCGGCGGGCGACCTGGTGGTCACGCTGACCGCCACCGAGGAGCGGGTGCACCCGCGAGGAAGTGTCAAGACGGGGGTCGGCGGCGCACTCGGCTCCGACCCCGTGCAGACCGCGGCGGGTGTGGCGGCGCTGGCCGTCGCCGCCGCGGGCGGTACCTGGCTCCTGCATCGCCGGGCGAGAGGCGACGGGTTCTGACGGACACCCTCCGCTGTCCGTCCCCAGGTACCGCCGTCCCCTCCCCCTCCGGGTCCGACGCCCCTCGCGGCCCGGAGGGGGCGGCGGACCCGGCCGGTCCCACCGACGCGGGCCCCCGCGACGGACGCGGGCCCCCGTGGCACCGAGACAGGAGGCTCACGTGCGCAGACTGAGCAACCTCGCCATATCCGCCGTCACCGTGACGGCCCTGTGCTCCGGCGCGTGGCTGCTGCGCAGCGGCGCCGAGGGGCAGACGCCCCCGCAGCCCTCGGCCGCGCAGGCCGCGTCGCCGGGAGCGACCGAGGGGCAGTCCGCGGCGCCCGCGCTGCCGCCCTCCCCGCCCGACCGCGTCCGCATCCCCTCCATCGGCGTGGACGCCCCGCTGATGGGGCTCGGGCTCACTCCGCAGGGCAGCCTGGACGTCCCGCCGGCCGCCAGGAAGAACCTCGCCGGCTGGTACGAGGCCGGCACCGCCCCGGGCGACACGGGCACCGCCGTGGTCGCCGGTCACGTCGACAACACCGAGGGACCGGCCGTCTTCTACCGCCTCGGCGGCCTGAAGAAGGGCAGCTCCGTCGAGGTGGCCCGCCGGGACGGCACGGTCGCCCTGTTCACCGTGGACGCGGTCGAGGTGTACGACGCCCGCGCCTTCCCCGACGAGAAGGTGTACGGCGCGGCCCGGCGCCCCGAGCTGCGCGTCATCACCTGCGGGGGTGGCTACTCGAAGGCGACGGGCTATCTGGGGAACGTGGTCGTCTTCGCCCACCTCACCGGGAGCCGCTGAGCGGACCGGCGTGCGGACCGGCGGGCGGACCGGCGGGCGGACGGGCGGTGCGCGGGCGGGAGCCGACGAGCGTACAGGCGACGCGCGGGGCGGCGGTGCGCGGCCGGGTCAGGCCAGCCACTGCTGGTACGCCAGGTTCGCGACCAGGGCGAAGACCACCGTCAGCAGCACCACCCGGACGAACCCGCTGCCCTTCTTGAGCGCGGTGCGCGCCCCGACCGTGCCGCCGACGAGGTTGAAGACGGCCATCAGCGCGGCCAGCTGCCAGTAGACCGTGCCCTTCCAGGCGAACGTCGCGAGGGCGCCCGCGTTGGTGCAGCAGTTGACGATCTTGGCGGTGGCGGAGGCGGTCACCAGGTCGAGGTGGAGCAGCGCGGTGAGGGCGAGCACGAGGAACGTGCCGGTGCCGGGGCCGATCAGACCGTCGTAGAAGCCGATGCCGAGGCCCGCCAGCCCGATGGCGGCCAGGACGCGGCGCGGGGAGACCGGCTCCGTCGACGGGGCCGTGCCGAAGGCGGGCCGCAGGATGACGAAGGCTCCGACGCCCAGCAGGACGACCATGACGACGGGCTTCAGCACCTCGGTGCTCATACCGGCGGCGACGAACGCGCCTCCCGTGGACCCGGCGAGCGCCGCCAGCCCGATGCGCACGGCCGTGCCGACGTCCACGGGTGCCTTGCGGGCGTAGGTGACCGCCGCGCCGGTCGTGCCGACGATCGCCACCGCCTTGTTGGTGCCCAGCGCGTACTGGGCCGCCGACCCGGAGTTCGGCAGTCCGAGCAGCAGCGCGGGCAGCAGCAGGAGGCCGCCGCCGCCGACCACGGCGTCGATCCAGCCCGCCGCGAGGGAGGCGAGGCAGAGGACGACGACCATGGTCAGCGATATGTCGGGCATGATCGGGACCCTACGGAGCGGATGGATGTGCCGTCCACGGACCTGAGGGTCTTCTGAGGTTGCCCCCGGCCGCGCACCGGCGCCGCGCCGCCGCCGTGCTGCACACCCCGCCCGCCCCGCGCCGCGCCCCCGTCGGCGCTCGCGGACCGAGAACCCCACCGACGCTCGCGCCCCGCGCACCGGGTCCGCCGCCGTGTGCCGCACCTCACCCACCGGCGCTCGCCGCACCGCGCACCCGGCCCAGCGCCGTACGCCGCACCGCCCCGCGGGTGCTGACGCCGCGCCCCGGGCGGCTCACAGCGCCTCGCCGGGCCGCCCGCAGAACCCTCACACCCGGCACGTGCCCGCGCTGAGCGCAGCGTTCCCCGCGGGAAACGGGAGTGATGCGACCGGGTAACACCGGCCCCGCACGCTGCTGACATGACCTCGAAAACGCGTGTGGTGGTGATCGGCGCCGGGATCGCGGGCGCCCGGCTCGCCCAGCGGCTCGACGAGCTCGGCGTGTCCGTCGTGCTCATCGGTGAGGAGGAGCACCGCCCCTACAACCGGGTGCTGCTCGCCGAGGTCCTCGCCGGGCGGTACGCCCCCGAGGTGATCGCCCTGCCGGCCCCGGCCGGCCTGGTCCGCACCCGGGTCACCGGCATCGACCGGGCCGCCCGCACGCTGCACTGCGCGGACGGTTCCGACATCGCCTACGACACGCTGGTCCTGGCGACCGGCTCGAACCCCGTACTGCCGCCGCTGCGCGGCCTGTTCGCCCAGGGGCGGCACGAACTGCCCGAGGGCGTGCACGCGTTCCGCACCATGGACGACTGCCTCGGCCTGTCGAAGGCCGTCCGGCAGGGCACCCGCGCCGTCGTCATCGGCGGCGGCCTGCTGGGTGTCTCGGCCGCCCGGGCGCTGGCCGTGCGCGGCGCCCAGGTGGTCCTCGCCCAGCAGGCCGAGCGGCTCATGGAGCGCCAGCTCGACCCGTCCGCGTCCCGGCTGGTGCACCGCCACCTGACGGAGCTGGGCGTCGAGGTGCACACCGAGACGCGGGTGCGCGACGTGCGCTGCGTCGGCGGGGCCGTCCGCTCGGTCGAGATGGCCGACGGGTACGCCCTGGACGCCGACCTCGTCGTCCTCGCCTGCGGGGTCCACCCCCGGGTGGGACTCGCCCAGGACGCGGGCCTGGCCGTCCACAAGGGCGTCATCGTCGACGACCAGCTGCGCACCTCCGACCCGCACATCCGCGCGATCGGCGACTGCACCCAGCACGAGGGCACGGTCTACGGACTCGCGACCCCCGCCCTGGAACAGGCCGACGTGCTGGCCGGACTGCTGGCCGGCGGCGGGGGCGAGGACACCGCCCGCTACGCCGGCACCCGGGCCCTGACCCGGCTCACCCTGACCGGGAACGCGCCCTTCGACCTCGCCGCCTTCGGCGAGACCGACCCCCGCCCGGGCGACGACGTCATCCAGCTCACCGACGCCACCCGCGGCACCTACCGCAAGGTCGTCGTCCGCGACGACCGCCTGGTCGGCGGCGTACTCGTCGGCGAACTCGGCACCGTCGGCGCGCTCGCGCGCGCCTGGGAGGGAGCAGAGCCGCTCCCCGCGGACGGCGCTCCCCTGCTCCACCTGCTCACCAACGACGGAGGCTCCTGATGACCGCCACCCTGGGGGGCACCCCCACGATCGTGCTCGTCGGCCACGGCATGGTCGGCCAGCGCTTCCTCGAAGCGCTCGCCGAGCGTGGCCTGACCGCCACGCACCGCGTGGTCGTGCTGTGCGAGGAGCCGCGCCCCGCGTACGACCGGGTTCAGCTCACCTCGTACTTCTCGGGCCGCACCCCCGAGGAACTCTCGCTGTCCGACGAGGAGTTCATCAAGGAGCACGGCATCGAGCTGCACCTCGGCGACCCGGCCGAGACGATCGACCGCGAGGCCAGGAAGGTGACGGCCCGCTCGGGCCTGTCCTTCTCCTACGACACGCTGGTGCTCGCCACCGGCTCGTACCCCTTCGTGCCGCCGGTGCCGGGCAAGGACGCCGAGGGCTGCTTCGTCTACCGCACGATCGAGGACCTCCTCGCCATCGAGGAGTACGCGAAGTCCCGGGCGACGACCGGCGCGGTGGTCGGCGGCGGTCTGCTCGGCCTGGAGGCGGCGGGCGCCCTCAAGGGGCTCGGACTGACCTCGCACATCGTGGAGTTCGCGCCGCGCCTGATGCCGGTGCAGGTCGACGAGGGCGGCGGCGCGGCCCTGCTGCGCACCATTGAGGAGATGGGCCTGACCGTGCACACGGGCACGGGCACGCAGGAGATCGTCGTCGGCGAGGACGGCGCGGTGACCGGCATGAAGCTGTCCGACGGCTCCGAACTCGCCACCGACCTCGTGGTGTTCTCCGCGGGTGTCCGGCCCCGCGACCAGCTCGCCCGCGACACCGGCCTGACGGTCGGCGAGCGCGGCGGCATCTCCGTCGATGAGCAGTGCCGCACCTCGGACCCGCACGTGTTCGCCATCGGCGAGTGCGCGCTCGCCTCGGACGGCCGGGTCTACGGTCTGGTCGCGCCCGGCTACGAGATGGCCGAGACGGCCGCCGCCACCATCGCCGCGGACGAGGCGAGCTTCACCGGCGCCGACCTCTCCACCAAGCTGAAGCTGCTCGGTGTCGACGTCGCCTCGTTCGGCGACGCGCACGGCGCCACCGCGGACTGCCTCGACGTCGTCTACGCCGACTCCCGCTCGGGCACGTACAAGAAGCTGGTCATCGGCCGCGACGGGCGGCTGCTCGGCGGAATCCTGGTCGGCGACGCGGACGCGTACGGCACGCTGCGCGCGCTCACCGGGTCCGTGCCGCCGATCGCGCCCGAGCAGCTCGTGCTGCCGGCCGGCTCCGGCGGTCCCGTCGCCCTCGGCCCCTCGGCGCTGCCGGACGAGGCCGTCATCTGCTCCTGCCACAACGTCACCAAGGGCACGATCCGCGGCGCGGTCACCGAGCACTCCTGCACGACGGTGCCCGAGGTGAAGAAGTGCACCAAGGCCGGTACCGGCTGCGGCAGTTGCGTCAAGGTGCTGGGCCAGCTGGTCACCGCCGAGCTGGAGGCGAGCGGCGTCGAGGTCGACAAGGGCCTGTGCGGCTGCTTCGCGCAGACCCGCGAGGAGCTGTACGAGATCGTCCTCGCCCTGCGCGTCAACTCCTACCAGGCGCTGCTGGACCGCTACGGCCGCGAGGACGCCCGGGGCGGCGACGGCTGCGAGACCTGCAAGCCCGCCATCGGCTCGATCATCGCCTCGCTGGCCCCGGCGATCGGCGCCGACGGCTACGTCCTGGACGGCGAGCAGGCCGCGCTCCAGGACACCAACGACCACTTCCTCGCCAACCTCCAGAAGAACGGCTCCTATTCGATCGTGCCGCGCATCCCCGGCGGTGAGATCACCCCGGAGAAGCTGATCGTGATCGGCGAGGTGGCCCGCGACTTCGGCCTCTACACGAAGATCACCGGCGGTCAGCGCATCGACATGTTCGGCGCCCGGGTGGAGCAGCTCCCGCTGATCTGGGCCCGGCTGGTGGACGCCGGCTTCGAGTCGGGGCACGCGTACGGGAAGTCGCTGCGGACGGTCAAGTCCTGTGTGGGGCAGACCTGGTGCCGCTACGGCGTGCAGGACTCGGTCCGCATGGCGATCGACCTGGAGCTGCGCTACCGGGGTCTGCGCTCCCCGCACAAGCTGAAGTCGGCGGTCTCCGGCTGCGCCCGCGAGTGCGCCGAGGCCCAGTCCAAGGACTTCGGCATCATCGCCACCTCCAACGGCTGGAACCTGTACGTGGGAGGCAACGGCGGTGCGACCCCGCGCCACGCCGACCTGCTCGCCCAGGACCTCTCGGACGCCGAACTGGTGCGCCTGATCGACCGGTTCCTGATGTTCTACATCCGCACCGCCGACCGCCTGGAGCGCACCTCCACCTGGCTGGAGCGCATCGAGGGCGGCCTGGACCACGTGCGCGACGTGGTCGTGCACGACTCGCTCGGCATCTGCGAGGAGCTGGAGGGCCTGATGCGGGCCCATGTCGCGGGCTACCGCGACGAGTGGGCCGAGACCATCAACGACCCCGAGAAGCTGGCCCGGTTCGTGTCCTTCGTGAACGCGCCCGACACGCCCGACCCGGTCGTCGGCTTCGTGCCGGAGCGCGACCAGATCAAGCCCGACCTGCCGCTGCTCACCATCGGCACGCGGCCCGCCGAAGCCCTGGAAGGAAGCGCCCAGCGATGACGATCGCCCCCGAGACCACCGCCCTGAAGGTCCGGCTCCGCCTGGAGGACGACTGGTTCACCGTCTGCGACCTGTCCCTGCTGACCCCGGGCCGGGGAGTCGCGGCCCTGCTGCCCGACGGCCGGCAGGTCGCGCTCTTCACCGACCGCGCGGGGCGTGCGTACGCCATCGACAACCGTGACCCGTTCACCGGCGCGGCGGTCCTCTCCCGGGGCCTGACGGGCAGCAGGCAGGGGCGGGCGTTCGTCGCCTCGCCGCTGCTCAAGCAGCGCTTCGACCTGGCCTCCGGGCAGTGCCTGGACGACGACTCGGTGCGGGTCGCGGCGTACGAGGTGCGGACCTTCTGAGGGCGCCCTCCCACCCCTTCCACACTTGGCCGCTCGTTCCGGAAACGTCGCGAACGTCGTCACGGCCGGGCGCGCCCCGGGGCCGCTGAAGGAGACGGTCACCCTCGTGGAGGAGCGGGGCGGCAAGGCGCCCGCCGTGCCCGCCGACGTGTCCCGCTCCGGTGAGGCTCGGGCTCCGGTGAGGCTCGGGCGCTGGTCGAGGCGGCCGTCGGCCACTTCGGCTCCCTGGACGTCGCGGTGAACTACGCGGGGCTTCCGGGGCGGCGGCGCGGTGAACTACGCGGGGCTTCCGGGGCGGCGGCGCGGTCGCCGACCTCCCCGAGGCGGACTGGCACACGCAGCTCGACATCGACGTCGCGGGCGTGTTCCTGGCGCTCCAGGCCCAGATCCGCCGGACGCGGACCCAGCCGGACGGCGGGGTGATCGTGAACGTCGCCTCCCACATCGGCGCCCACACCCGCCTGCCGGGCGGCGCCGCCCACGGAGCCTCCAAGGCCGCCGTGGCCGCCCGCGCCCGCGCCCGCGCCGCCGCCCTGGACCACATCGCTGACGGCGTCCGCATCAACGCCGTCAGCCCGGGAGCCACCGCGGCCTCGATGTCGCTGCCCGGCGAGACCGAGGCCGGCCGCGCGGAGCGCATGCGGCACGCGGTGCCGCTCGGCCGCGTGTCGACGACCGGGGAGGTGGCCGCCGCCGTCCTGTACCTGTCGTCCGACGACGGCGCATCGGTCGTCGGCACGGACCTCGTGGTCGACAGCGGCGCCTCCCTCTGACACGGGCCGCCCGCCCCGTCCGGTCCGGCGGGAGGCGGGTCAGCTCTTCAGGGCCTCGTACCGGACGCCCGTGAGCTCCTCGGAGGCGGTCCACAGCCGTCCGGCCAGCCGGTCGTCGCGGGTCCGGGCGGCCCGCCAGGACGCGGCGGGCGCCCCGCGCCACATCGCGAACGCGGGGCCGGTGAAGGAGTCGGGCAGGACGCCGGGCGCGGTGGCCGCGTACAGCGTGGGCAGGGCGCCCGCCTCGGCGCTCTGCGCGAAGACGCGGTTGCCGAGCTCCGCGAACCGCTCGGCGCCCCTGCGCCCCTCCATCCGGGCTCCCGCGCTCTGGAGGTTCGTGGAGGCGTACCCGGGGTGCGCGGCGGTGGCGATCTGTCCGGCGCCGGTGGCGGCGAGCCTGCGGGCCAGCTCGTGGGTGAAGAGCAGGTTGGCGGTCTTGGACCGGGCGTAGGCGATCCAACGCCGGTATCCGCGCTCGGCGTTGAGGTCGTCGAGGTCGATGTCGGCGAGCGCGTGCACCATGCTGGACAGGGTCACGATCCGCGCTGCGGGCGTGGCCAGCACCGCGGGCAGCAGCAGTCCGGTCAGCGCGAAGTGCCCCAGGTGGTTGACGCCGAACTGGGTCTCGAACCCGTCGGCGGTACGGCCCTGCGGCAGCGCCATGACCCCGGCGTTGTTCACCAGGAGGTCGAGCCGCTCGTACGGGTACCCGGCGGCGAACTCCCGTACGGAGGAGAGGTCCGCGAGGTCCAGCCGGCGGAACACCACGTCCGCGCCCGGCACTTCGGCGACGAGACGGTCACCGGCCTCCTGGCCGCGCTCCTCGCTGCGGCAGGCGAGGACCACGCGGGCGCCGCGGCGGGCCAGCTCCCGCGCGGTGACGTAGCCGATGCCGCTGTTGGCCCCGGTGACGACCGCGGTGCGGCCGCTCTGGTCGGGGATGTCGCTCGCGTTCCAGCCCGTCATGCGGATGTTCCCTCTCCGGCGGTGTGTCCCCTCACCGTACGCCCGCCGCCCGGCCGGTCCCGGACGCGCGCGCGGGGCGGTGGCGGGCACGCCCGAGAGGGCGGCACCCCCCGCACAGGGGTACCGCCCTCTCCTGGTGCACCGGGACCGCCGCCGTGCCGGTGAGGGTCGAAAGGTGACCGGCGGCGATCCCGGGGGCCTACCGGTGGTCGCTGCCCGCCGACGAGGACGCCGCGCGTCCCGCCTCCAGGCGCGCCACCGGGATCCGGAACGGCGAGCAGGAGACGTAGTCGAGTCCCACCTCGTGGAAGAAGTGCACCGACTCCGGGTCTCCGCCGTGCTCGCCGCAGACCCCGAGCTTGAGGTCGGGGCGGGTGGCCCGGCCGGCCTCGACGGCGCTGCGCACGAGCGAGCCGACGCCGTCCCGGTCGATGGTCTCGAAGGGGGAGACCCCGAAGATGCCCTTCTCCAGGTACGCGGTGAAGAAGCTCGCCTCCACGTCGTCGCGGGAGAAGCCCCACACGGTCTGGGTGAGGTCGTTCGTGCCGAAGGAGAAGAATTCGGCGGCCTCGGCGATCTGGCCGGCGGTCAGCGCGGCCCGGGGCAGCTCGATCATCGTGCCGATGGCGAGGTTGAGCTGGACGCCCGTGGCCTGCTGGACCTCGGCGATGACCTCGTCGGCCTCGTCGCGGACGATCTCCAGCTCCTGGACGGTGCCGACGAGCGGGATCATGATCTCCGCGCGCGGGTCGCCCTTGGCGTTCCGGCGCTCGGCGGCGGCCTCCGCGATCGCCCGCACCTGCATGGTGAACAGGCCCGGGATGACGAGGCCGAGGCGGACACCGCGCAGGCCCAGCATCGGGTTCTGCTCGTGCAGCCGGTGCACGGCCTGGAGCAGCCGCAGGTCGTTCTCGTTGGCGTCCTTGCGGGACTCGGCGAGGGCCACCCGGACCGACAGCTCGGTGATGTCGGGCAGGAACTCGTGCAGCGGCGGGTCGAGCAGCCGGATCGTCACCGGCAGTCCGTCCATCGCGGAGAACAGCTCCACGAAGTCCTGCTTCTGGAGCGGGAGCAGCGCCTTCAGCGACTCCTCGCGCTCGTCCTCCGTGTCCGCCAGGATCAGGCGCTCGACCAGCTCGCGGCGGTCGCCGAGGAACATGTGCTCGGTGCGGCACAGGCCGATGCCCTGCGCGCCGAAGCGGCGGGCGCGCATCGCGTCCTCGGCGTTGTCCGCGTTCGCGCGCACCCGCAGGCGCCGCTTGCGGTCGGCGAAGGCCATGATGCGGTGGACGGCCTCGACCAGCTCGTCGGCGTCGTTGGCGCCCGCGTGCATCCGGCCCTCGAAGTACTCCACGACCGGGGACGGGACCACCGGGACCTCGCCCAGGTAGACCTTGCCGGTGGAGCCGTCGATGGAGATGACGTCGCCCTCCTCGACGACGTGGCCGCCCGGCACGGTCATCCGGCGCCGCTTGGTGTCGACCTCCAGCTCCTCGGCGCCGCAGACACAGGTCTTGCCCATGCCGCGGGCCACGACGGCCGCGTGGGAGGTCTTGCCGCCGCGCGAGGTCAGGATGCCCTCGGCCGCGATCATGCCGTCCAGGTCGTCCGGGTTGGTCTCGCGGCGGACGAGGATGACCTTCTCGCCCGAACGCGACCACTTCACCGCGGTGTACGAGTCGAAGACCGCCTTGCCGACGGCCGCGCCCGGCGAGGCGGCGATGCCCCGGCCGACCTGCTGGACCTTCGCGCCCTCGTCGAAGCGGGGGAACATCAGCTGGGCGAGCTGCGCGCCGGTGACGCGCTGGAGCGCCTCGGCCTCGTCGATCAGGCCCTGGTCGACGAGCTGGGTGGCGATGCGGAAGGCGGCGCCGGCGGTGCGCTTGCCGACACGGGTCTGGAGCATCCACAGCTGGCCGCGCTCGATGGTGAACTCGATGTCGCAGAGATCCTTGTAGTGGTTCTCCAGGGTCTCCATGATCTGCATCAGCTGGTCGTACGACTTCTTGTCGATCTGCTCCAGCTCGGCGAGCGGGACCGTGTTGCGGATGCCCGCGACGACGTCCTCGCCCTGGGCGTTCTGCAGGTAGTCGCCGTAGACGCCCTGGTGGCCCGAGGCGGGGTCGCGGGTGAAGGCGACGCCGGTGCCGGAGTCGGGGCCGAGGTTGCCGAAGACCATGGAACAGACGTTGACGGCGGTGCCGAGGTCGTGCGGGATGCGTTCCTGGCGGCGGTAGAGCTTCGCGCGGTCGGTGTTCCAGGAGTCGAAGACCGCGTGGATGGCGAGGTCCATCTGCTCGCGCGGGTCCTGCGGGAAGTCCCGCCCGGCCTCGGTCTTGACGATCTTCTTGAACTTGGTGACGAGCTTCTTCAGGTCGGCCGCTTCGAGGTCGGTGTCGACGGTGACCTTCTTCGCCGCCTTGGCCGCCTCCAGCGCCTCCTCGAAGAGGTCGCCGTCCACGCCGAGGACCGTCTTGCCGAACATCTGGATGAGGCGCCGGTAGGAGTCCCACGCGAAACGGTCGTCGCCGGCCTGCGCGGCAAGTCCCTGCACCGACTTGTCGGAGAGCCCGATGTTCAGGACGGTGTCCATCATGCCCGGCATGGAGAACTTGGCCCCGGAGCGGACCGACACGAGCAGGGGGTCGTCGGCCTGGCCGAGCTTCTTGCCCATCTTCTGTTCCAGGGCGTCGAGGTGCGCACTCACCTCGTCACGCAGTGCCGCCGGCTCCTCGCCGCTGTCGAGGTAGGTCTTGCAGGCCTCGGTGGTGATGGTGAAGCCCGGCGGGACGGGAAGACCGAGGTTGGTCATCTCGGCGAGGTTCGCACCCTTGCCGCCCAGCAGGTCCTTGAGGTCCTTGTTGCCTTCCGTGAAGTCGTAGACGAACTTCACGTCCTCGGCACCGCTCTGAGCTACGTGGGGATCTTTGTTTTCCGACACGGGTCTCGACTCCTCGACGTGACGGTGGCTGCCCTGACGGCGAGGAACATACCCAGATCGAAGGCCCCTGGGTACGTCCACTTGCGCGTCATGCGCCCGTAACCACTCGTCCGCCAGCAGATCGAAAGTCGGCGGGAGAAGCCCACTCCGGACCGGTGTTTTCACTTCTTGAACGAGCCGGCCCTCACAGGGCACCCACACCGCTCCAATGAGCGGCCGTCGGCACGATTGAGTTCATCCCGTGAACGATCACGGGGTGGCACTCAGTGCCACCCCTTAGGGAAGTGCATCCGCCGCCAAATCGCTCATCTGAGCGCTACCCCTATCAGGGGTGGCGAGAATCACGCCGTGGCCGGGGCCGCCATTTCACCATCCGGACGCCGTCGCGGACCCGTCACACGGACGACACGAAGAGGGCTCCGCCGCCGCTCACACGCCCAGTGCCGCCAGCCGCTCCTCGGCCCGCTCGGGCGCGTACAGGTGCTCCACGACCATCGCCCCGGCCCCGATCAGCCCGGCCCGGTCGCCGAGCCGCGAGGTGACCACCTCCAGGCGGGCGGTGGAGCGGGGCAGCGCCCGCTGGTACAGCAGCTCGCGCACGCCCGTGAGGAAGTGGGTTCCGGCCAGATCCCCGGCGATCATCAGGACGCCCGGGTTGAGCAGCGTCACCACGGTGGCCAGGACCTCGCCCACGTGCCGTCCCGCGTCCCGGGCGAGCGCCACCGCCTCCGGGTGGCCCGCCGCCAGCAGGTCCCGCACGTCCGAGCCCGAGGCGGCCGGCACCCCCGCCTCGGTGAGCCGCCGCGCCACCGCGCCGCCGCTCGCCAGCGCCGCCAGACAGCCGTACGAACCGCACCGGCACAGCGCGCCGGCGCCCTCCGGGACGCGGATGTGCCCGATGTCCCCGGCGCCCCCGTCGACGCCCCGGTAGACGGAGCCGCCGACGACGACACCGGCGCCGATCCCGGTGGAGACCTTGACCAGGGCGAAGGCCGAGCAGTCCGGATACCCCGTGCGCTGCTCGCCGTACGCCATCAGGTTGGCGTCGTTGTCGACGAGGACCGGCACGCGGGCACCGCCGTCGGTGCCCGCGTGCTCGGCGAGCGCGCGGCCCAGCCGGCCGCCTATGTCGTAGCCGTCCCAGCCCGGCATCATCGGCGGTTGCACGACCAGCCCGCTCGCGTGGTCGACGGGTCCCGGCACGGCGAGCCCGATGCCGCACACCGACCCGGCGCGCTGCCCGGCCTTGTCCAGCAACTCGGCGAACCGGCGGCCGAGTTCGCCGAGCACGGCGTCCGGCCCCTCGTCGAGGACGAGGATCCCCATGTGCTCCGCCAGGATCTCCCCGCCCAGGGTGAGCACGGCCACCCGGGCGTGCCGGGTGTCGAGGTCGGCGGCGAGGACGACGGCGTGGGCGTCGTCGAACTCCAGGGTGATCGAGGGCCGGCCGCCCAGCGGGGAGTCGACCGGACCGCCCGCGCCCTCGCGCAGCCAGCCCGCGCGGAACAGCCGGTCGAGGCGCTGTCCGACCGTGGCCCGCGACAGGCCGGTCTCGTGCTGGAGCGCGCCGCGCGTCGTCGCCCGTCCGCTGCGCACCAGTTGCAGCAGGTCCCCGGCGCTCGCCTGGCTTCCGGCTCTCATGGCCTTCGCCGCCCTTCCCGTCATGCCCACCCTCTTGCGTTCACCAACTCTGCATTACATATTGGGTTTTGCGTGTTAAATAGACGTAACCCTACGGTGGGTACGGCCGAACCGGCCGCCCGGACGTCTTCGGGGAGACCTGAGTGGACCGCACAGCCCAACTCACCGCCCTGCGACCGGAATCCGGCGCGCCCGAACGCACTTCGGGCACCCCTGCGCCGCCCGGTCCCGGCGGGCCCGCCGCCGCCCCGGGCAGCGCCGTATACGACCGGTCCGAGGCGCGTGCCCTGCACCGGGAGGCCGCCCGCGTGCTGGACGGCAACTGGACGGGCACGTCCACGGTGCCCTCGCGGGGCCTGTACCCGCACCAGTGGTCCTGGGACTCCGCGTTCATCGCGATCGGCCTGCGCCACCTGTCCCCCTTACGGGCCCAGACCGAGCTGGAGACGCTGCTCGGCGCCCAGTGGGCCGACGGGCGCATCCCGCACATCGTCTTCAACCCCTCCGTACCGCTCGACGCGTACTTCCCGAGCCCGGACTTCTGGCGCTCGGCCACCGCCGGACGCGCCGCGGGCGCCCCGCGCACCGTACAGACCTCGGGGATCGTCCAGCCACCGGTGCACGCCCTCGCCGTCTGGCTCGTGCACCGCGCCGACCCCCGGCTGTCCCGCGCCCGGGGCTTCCTCTCCCGGGCCTACCCGCGCCTCGCGGCCTGGCACCGCTACCTCCTGCACCGCCGTGACCTCGGCGGCGGCGGCCTCGCGGCGGTCGTCCACCCGTGGGAGCAGGGCATGGACAACAGCCCCTGCTGGGACGGGCCGCTGAGCCGGGTCACCCCGGCGCCGCCCCGCTCCTTCCGCCGCGCCGACCTCGACCACGGGGCCGCCGAGGACCGGCCCACGGACCTCGACTACGGGCGGTACGTGCGCCTGGCCGCGGACTACCGGGAGCGCGGATACGCGGACGGCGTGGGCGAGTTCGCCGTCGAGGACCCCGCGTTCAACGCCCTGCTGATCGCCTCGGAGCACGCGCTGGCCCGTATCGCGCGCGAGCTCGGCGCGACGGGGACGGCCCGGCACAGCCGCGCGGAGCGCCTCACGGAGGCCCTGGTCGAGCGGCTGTGGGACCCGGCCGAGGGCATGTTCCTCTGCCGGGACGTGCACGGGGGATTGATCCCCGAACGCGGGGTCGCCGGTCTCGTGCCGCTGGTGCTGCCCGCGCTCCCCCGCGAGGTCGCCGCGCGGCTGGCCGGCACCGTGCGGGGCCCGCACTTCGGGCTCGGCACCACCGCCCGGCTCGTGCCGAGCTACGACCTCACCGGCGCGGCGTTCGACGCGCGCCGGTACTGGCGCGGCCCCGCCTGGTTCAACACCAACTGGCTGCTGGAGCGCGGGCTGCGGCTGCACGGGGAGCACGGGCCGGCGGACGCCCTGCGGGCCGCGCTGCTGGACACGGCGGGCACCTCGGGATTCGCCGAGTACGTGGACCCGTACACGGGTGAGGGCTGCGGGGCGACCGGCTTCGGCTGGACGGCCGCGCTCACCCTCGATCTGCTTCACCGGCCCCCCGGGTGCGACGCGCGGAACGCGTCCCGCGCGGGGGAGGGCACGTCGACATGAGGGACCAGGGAGGGGACCGGGGATGACGGACCGGCATCATCTGCTCGTGCGGGGCGGGACGTTCGCCGCCGTGGGCGACGGCGGGGACATCAGCGGGGTACGCGGCGGCGGCTCGCCGGACGGCCTGTTCGTGCGCGACGCACGCCATCTGAGCCGCTGGCAGCTGACCGTGGACGGCGCGGTGCCCGAGGCACTCGCGCCGGTCGCGGACGGCGACACGGCCCGCTGCGTGCTCGTACCGCGCGGCGGCCGCCAGGAGCCGCCCGCCTACACGCTCTTCCGCGAACAGGCCGTCGCCGACGGCGCGTTCGTCGAGGCGCTGCGGGTCACCAGCAACCGCGCGGCACCGACGACGGTCCGCATCGCGGTCACCGCGGACGCCGACTTCGCGGACCAGTTCGAGCTGCGCTCCGACTACCGCACGTACGCCAAGCGGGGCGCCGTCCGGACCCGCGAAATCCTCGACGACGGCGTGGAGTTCGGCTACCGGCGCGGCGAATGGCGGTCCTGTACGACGGTCACCGCCGATCCCGCCCCCGACGGCGTGGAGGAGACGGGGACCGGCGCCCGCCGCCTGGTCTGGTCCCTGGACCTCGCGCCGCACGGCTCGGCGGAGCTGGCCCTGCGGGTCGCGGCCCGCCCGCACGGCGTGCCCCGGATGCCGGACGTCCCGCCCTCCCCCGCCGCCGTCAACGAGCAACTTCTGGAACTGGAGGGCGAGTTCGCGGAGGGTGTGCCCTTCCCGACCGGCTGGCCGGAGCTGGCCGCGGCCTGCGCGCGGGGGCTGTCCGATCTCGCGGTGCTCCAGGTGCCCGCGCGCGGCCCGGACGGCGAGGACCTGCGCGTCCCCGCCGCGGGTGTGCCCTGGTTCCTCACGCTGCTGGGCCGCGACGCCCTCCTCACCTCGCTCTTCGCCCTCCCCTACCGGCCCCGGCCGGCCGCCGCCACGCTCGCCGCGCTCGCCGCGACGCAGGCCACCGGCACGGGCACGGGACCGGTCGCCCAGCCCGGCAAGATCGTGCACGAGGTGCGGCACGGGGAGCTGGCGCACTTCGGGCAGGTGCCGTACGGGCGCTACTACGGCTCGGTGGACGCGACGCCGCTGTTCCTCGTCCTGCTCGGCGCCTACGTGGAGCAGACCGGCGATGTCGCCCTGGCCCGCCGGCTGGAGTCCCACGCGCGGGCCGCGATCGGCTGGATGCTGGACCACGGGGGGCTCACCTCCCGCGGCTACCTCGTCTACCGGGCGGACGAGGGCGGCCTCGCCAACCAGAACTGGAAGGACTCGCCCGGCGCCATCTGCTCGGCCGGGGGCGGCCGGCCCACCGGCCCGGTGATGGCGGCGGGCGCGCAGGGGTACGCGTACGACGCGCTGCGCCGGACCGCTCAGCTCGCGCGGACCGTGTGGGGCGACGAGAAGTACGCGGCCCTGCTGGAGCAGGCGGCCGCGGACCTGCGCGACCGTTTCCAGCGGGACTTCTGGATGCCGGAGCACTCCTTCCCGGCGCTGGCCCTGGACGGCGACGGCCGCCATGTCGACGCGCTCGCCTCCGACGCGGGTCACCTGCTGTGGTCGGGGCTGCTGGACAAGGAGTACGGCGAGCTGGTGGGCCGTCGGCTGCTGGCACCGGACTTCTTCTCCGGCTGGGGTGTGCGCACGCTCGCCGCCGGCCAGCCGGCGTACCACCCCCTCTCCTACCACCGGGGGTCGGTCTGGCCGCACGACAACGCCCTCATCTGCCTGGGCCTGGCCCGCTACGGGCTGCACGACGAGGCCCGCACCGTCGCCCACGCCCTGGTGGACGCGGCGACGGCGGCCGGACACCGTCTCCCGGAGGTGATCGCGGGCTACGGCCGCGACACCCACGCGGAGCCGGTCCCGTACCCGCACGCCTGCGTCCGCGAGTCCCGCTCGGCGGCGGCTCCGCTGGCGCTGCTCACCGCGGTGGGCGGCGCCTGAGCGATCCGGTCCCGCCGGGCCGCCCCGGTCGGCGGCGCCGGACGCTGTACGCCGGTCGGCGGCGCCAGGCGCTGTACGCCGGTGGTGGGGCGGGCGCTGACCGCCGGTGGGCGTCGGGCGCTTCGGGTTCGGTGGTGGGTCGGGGCCGTGCCGGTACATCCGGCCGTCGGTGGTTGGTGTCGGCGTCCGTCACCAGCATTCCTCGGTTGCGTACGTCCCGTAGCCGACGGCCATCTGATGTACCGGCACGGCCCCTTCCGCCGGATCGCGGCTGCGGGCCGTGCGGGCGGGCCCCAAGCATCCGGCTCGGGCGGTGCGGAGCGTGTGGTCCGGGCGGCGGTGCGGGGCGTGCGGGGCAGGGGCAGGCGACACGACGCGTGCGGGCCAAGGCGTCCGGCACGGCGCGTGCGGGCCGGGCGGGCGGTCCGTGGTCCGCGGATCGGGGCGGGCCGGCCGGGCTGCGGGTCAGCCGCCGGACGTGTCCAGTTCCGCGTCCTCGGACAGGCCCGCGCAGTCGTAGGGGTCCTTGAGCCAGCCGTCGGGCAGGACGACCCGGTTGTTGCCCGAGGTGCGCCCGCGCGGGCCGTCGGCGCCGCTGGGCCAGGGCTGGCCGAGGTCCAGCTCGGCCAGTCCTTCGCGCAGTTCGTCCAGCGAGGAGGTGACCGCGAGGCGCTTGCGCATCTCGGAGCCGACCGCGAAGCCCTTCAGGTACCAGGCCACGTGCTTGCGGAAGTCGATGACGCCGCGCGCCTCGTCGCCGATCCACTCGCCGAGCAGGGTGGCGTGCCGGACCATGACCGAGGCGACCTCGCGCAGGGTGGGGGCGGCGCTCTCCGCGCGTCCCTCGAAGGCGGCGACCAGGTCACCGAAGATCCACGGGCGGCCCAGGCAGCCGCGTCCGACGACGACCCCGTCGCACCCGGTCTCCCGCACCATCCGCACCGCGTGCTCGGCCGACCAGATGTCGCCGTTGCCGAGGACCGGGATCTCCGGCACGTGCTCCTTGAGGCGCGCGATCGCGTCCCAGTCGGCGGTGCCGCCGTAGTGCTGCGCGGCGGTCCTGCCGTGCAGGGCGATGGCCGTCACGCCCTCCTCCACGGCGATGCGCCCGGCGTCCAGGTACGTGATGTGGTCGTCGTCGATGCCCTTGCGCATCTTCATCGTCACCGGGAGGTCGCCGGCGCCGGCCACGGCCTCGCGCAGGATCGCGCGCAGCAGGTTCCGCTTGAACGGCAGCGCCGAGCCGCCGCCCTTGCGGGTCACCTTGGGCACCGGGCAGCCGAAGTTCAGGTCGATGTGGTCGGCGAGGTTCTCCTCCGCGATCATGCGGACGGCCTTGCCGACGGTCGCCGGGTCGACCCCGTACAGCTGGATCGAGCGCGGCTGCTCGCTCGCGTCGAAGTGGATCAGCTGCATGGTCTTCTCGTTGCGCTCGACCAGGGCTCGCGTGGTGATCATCTCGCTGACGAACAGGCCCTTGCCGCCGGAGAACTCCCGGCAGAGCGTGCGGAAGGGCGCGTTCGTGATCCCGGCCATGGGCGCGAGGACCACGGGCGGCTGCACCGTGTGCGGGCCGATCGACAGGGGGGACGCGGAGGCGAGGGTGGGCGCGGACATTCCCCCATTGTCGCGTACGACGACGTGTGCTCGTACGGAGGCGGGTCGCCGTACGGGCACGGGCCCGCCGGGGCCGCGCAGACCCGGATGACGGGGGCCCCTCGGCCCGTACGGCGACGCGGTGCCAGGACCCGGCACCGCCTCGCACGTCACCCGTGACGACGCCGGCCACCCTCCGCGTCCCCGGCGTCCTGGAAGTCTGCGGCCGAAAAGATCGTGTAGTGGTCATTAGTTAGGCGCACTACCGAGAACGGCGTACGCTGTGGGGATGCCCGAGCTGAGTCATCGCCGCCGGATGCTGGTGCTCGCGATCTGCTGCATGAGCCTGCTGATCGTCAGCCTCGACAACACGGCCCTGAACGTCGCGCTGCCCTCCATGCAGCGGGAGTTGCACGCCGATGTGGCCGGCCTCCAGTGGGCCATCGACGCCTACACGCTGGTCCTCGCCTCGCTGCTGATGCTCGCGGGGTCGACCGCCGACCGCATCGGCCGCCGCAAGGTCTTCGTCGCGGGCCTGGTCGTCTTCACCCTCGGCTCCCTGCTGTGCTCCCTCGCCCCGAACCTGGGCTCGCTCGTCGCCTTCCGCATGGTCCAGGCCGTGGGCGGCTCGATGCTGAACCCCGTGGCGATGTCGATCATCACCAACACCTTCACGGACCCGCGGGAGCGCGCCCGCGCCATCGGCGCCTGGAGCGGCGTCGTCGGCATCGCCATGGCCGCGGGACCGGTGATGGGCGGACTGCTCGTCGACTCCGTCGGCTGGCGGTCGATCTTCTGGGTCAACCTCCCGGTCGGCCTCGCGGCGCTGCTGCTGACGCTGCGGTTCGTGCCCGAGTCCCGCGCGCCCAGGGCCCGCCGCCCGGACCCGCTCGGCCAGGTCCTGGTGATCGTGCTGCTCGGCTCGCTGACCTACGCGATCATCGAGGCGCCCCACTCCGGCGCCCTCAGGACCGCCGGCTTCGGCCTCCTCGCCGTCGCCGCCCTCGCGGGCCTGCTCCGCTACGAACCCCGGCGCGCCGAACCCCTCATCGACCTGCGCTTCTTCCGTTCGGCGCCGTTCAGCGGGGCCACGGCGGTCGCGGTCAGCGCGTTCTCGGCGCTCAGCGGCTTCCTGTTCCTGTCCACGCTGTACCTGCAGAACGTACGGGGACTGGACGCGCTGCACGCCGGCCTGTGGATGCTGCCGATGGCGGCCATGTGCTTCGTGGCCGCGCCCGTCTCCGGCCGGCTGGTCGGCAGCCGCGGACCCCGCCTGTCGCTGCTGGTCGCCGGCGTCACGATGACCGTGAGCGGGGTGCTCTTCGCCGCGTTCGAGGCGGAGACGTCGAACGTGACGCTGGTGATCGGCTACGTGCTGTTCGGCCTCGGCTTCGGTTTCGTGAACGCCCCCATCACCAACACCGCCGTCTCGGGCATGCCCCGCGCCCAGGCGGGTGTCGCCGCCGCCGTCGCCTCCACCAGCCGGCAGATCGGCCAGACCCTCGGGGTCGCCGTGATCGGCGCGGTGCTGGCGTCGGGCGTGGGGAGTTCGTCGTACCGGGACGTCTTCGTCTCGGCGGCCCGTCCCGGCTGGTGGATCATCGCGGGCTGCGGCTTCCTGGTGCTGGTGCTCGGCGCGCTGACCAGCGGGCCGTGGGCCCGCCGCACCGCCGAGCGCACCGCCGAGCAGCTGGAGACGGCGGAGCCCCCGAAGGCACCGGGCGTCCGGGCGTAGGCCCGGCCCTCGGCGTCCCCGGGCGGGCACCCGCGACGCCCTCCAGGCGCCGGGGATCGGCACACCCGGCCGGCCCCTGGATCCCGCGGCCGCAGGCTGCACCCCGGCCGGGGTACCGGCGAGCGGCGTCCCGGCAGGCGCTCGTACGGCGTTCCCGCGAGCGGTGTCCGGGCGGCTCGGACCCGTGCGGTTCAGACGCGGGCCGCGGCGCGCTCCTCGGCGATCGCCCGGAGCTTTTCGAGGCGCTCGCGGGACTCCTCGTCCGCGGGCACGTACGTCACCAGGCGGGGGCCGGTCTCCGGGCCGAGCCACAGGTCGGTGTGGTCCACGGTGATCCGGCCGACGTGCGCGTTGCGGAACTCCTTGCGCTTGGTGCGGGAGCCGACCACCTCGTGCCGGTCCCAGGCCGCGCAGAAGTCCGGGGACTCCGCCCGCAGCCGCTTGAGCAGCGTCTTCCAGGCCGGGTCGGCGAGGTGCCCGGCCATCGCGGCGCGGAACTTGGCGGCCATCAGCCGGGTGGCCTCCTCCAGGTGCACGATCGACGAGCGCCACTGCGCGTTGGTGTAGGCGAGGACCATGCAGTTGAGGTCCTCCGACGGCACCTCGTCCAGGTCGCACAGCAGCAGTCCGTACGTGCGGTTGTAGGCGAGGATGTCGTACCGGCTGTTCTGGACGCAGGCCGGGTACGGCTCCAGCTGCTCCAGCAGGCCGCGCAGCGCGGGCGTGACGGACGGGCAGACCGAGGTGGGCGCCGGGTCGACGGCTCCGGCCAGCTGGAAGAGGTGCACGCGCTCGGTGGGGTCCAGCAGCAGGGCGCGGGCGAGCGCGTCGAGCACCTGGACGGACACCTGGATGTCCCTGGCCTGTTCGAGCCACGTGTACCAGGTGACGCCGACGGCGGCGAGCTGCGCGACCTCCTCGCGGCGCAGCCCGGGGGTGCGCCGGCGGGGGCCGCGGGGCAGGCCGACCCGCTCGGGCGTGACGTGCTCGCGGCGGTGGCGCAGGAAGGCGGCCAGCTCGTGCCGCCGGATCTCCGCCGCGCGGCCGTGGTTCCGGCTCGCCGTTGCCGTCTGCTCCCGGGCCGTCGTCGTCATGGTCCCAGCCTGGCGTACTCCCCATCCTATTTCCAGGTACTTCCGCTACCAGGATGAGGAGACTCTGGTACCCGTCTCGGACCGGGACGAGGCTCGGGGTCGTGACCGATACCGGAACTGTTCTCGACCGTGGTGCCGTCCGTTCCCCCGCCGCCGCGCCCGTGCTCGGCGCGCTCGGGCTGTTCACCGTCCTGCTGGGCGCGGCCCTTCCCCTCATCGACTTCTTCATCGTCAATGTGGCCCTGCCGACGATCGCCCGGGACCTCGGCGCGGGCGAGGCCGTCCTGGAGCTGGTGGTCGCCGGGTACGGGGTCTCGTACGCCGTCCTGCTGGTGCTCGGCGGGCGGCTCGGCGACCTCTTCGGGCGGCGCCGGCTCTTCCTCGGCGGCATGGCGGCGTTCGGCGTGACCTCGCTGGCCTGCGGGCTCGCGCCCTCCGCGTGGACGCTGGTGGCGGCGCGGGTCGCGCAGGGCGCCGCGTCCGCGGCGATGCTGCCGCAGGTGCTGGCCACCATCCAGTCGGCGACCGCGGGTCCCCGGCGCGCCAGGGCGATGGGCCTGTACGGCGCGACGGCGGGGCTGTCGATGGTGGCCGGGCAGATCCTCGGCGGCGTCCTGGTCGCGGCGGACATCGCGGGCACCGGGTGGCGGTCGGTGTTCCTGGTCAACGTGCCGGTGGTGATCGTGGGCCTGCTGCTGGCCGCCCGCGCCGTCCCGGAGACCCGTTCGCAGCGCCCGGAGCCGGTGGACGGCCCCGGCACCGTGCTGCTGGCCGTCGCGATGCTCGCGCTGCTGGCGCCGCTGACGGAGGGCCGGGCGGCGGGCTGGCCGCTGTGGACCTGGCTCTCGCTGGCCCTCTTCCCGTTCGCGGCGCTGGCCTTCTGCCTGGTGGAGCGCCGGGCGGACCGGCAGGGCCGTACCCCGCTCGTGCCGCCGGGGCTGCTCGCACTGGCCTCGCTGCGCCGGGGGCTGATCATGATCGTGCCGTTCTCGATCGGCTTCAGCGGCTTCATGTTCGTGATCGCGGTGGCGCTCCAGGAGGGCGCGGGACGCGGACCGGTGGCCGCCGGGCTGGCGCTCGCCCCGATGGCGGTGGTGTTCTTCGCCGTCTCGCTGTGCGGGCCGCGGCTCGTCGCCCGGTACGGCACGCGGGTGGTGACCGCGGGCGGTCTGATCCAGGCGGTGGGGGTCGCGCTCATCGCCCTGGCGGCGTGGCGGTCCTGGCCCGGGCTCGGCGTGCTGGAGCTGCTGCCGGGCGCGGCGGTGGCCGGGGCGGGCCAGGCGCTCCAGCTCCCCGTCCTGTTCCGGGTCGTCCTCTCCGAGGTCCCGGCCGTACGGGCGGGTGTCGGCGGCGGCGTCATGATCACCACGCAGCAGGCGGCGCTGGCCCTCGGCGTCGCGACCCTCGGTTCCCTGTTCCTCGCCCTGGTCCCGGGCCACGGGATGCGGGACGCCCTGGTCGTCACGCTCCTGGTCCAGCTCGCCGGGGTGGCCCTGACGACGGCCCTGAGCCTGCGCCTGCCCCGCACGGTGGGCTGACCCGTCCCACGCGACCGGCCCCGGTCCGGGGCGGCGTCCGAAGGCTCACGGCCCGCCGCCCCGGACGCCCGGCGCACACATACCGTCAACTTCTCATGCGCATCAACGACTTAGCGTGACCATGTGCGATCCCGTGGTCGACTTGCCCTGGGGGACGCCCCGTTGATGTTGGTCTTGCTGCACACTCCTTGCTGCGCGCTCACAGCGCTCGACGTGGAGGTGTTCATGCTGCAGATCAACACGAGCAAGGTGAGCCGCTGGGACCAGCACGGGCGGGAGCACGTCGTCAGGGTCCAGCGCACGGGCATCCAGCGCTCGATCAGCTGCGACACGTGCGGCTGGCGGAAGGCGGCGCAGTTCCTGCCCTGGCTGAAGGCGGAGGAGCATCTCACCGAGGCGCACCAGGCGACGGTGGACCCCACGGCGTCGTAGCAGGACGACCGTGCCGCCCGTCCCCGGGCGCGGACCGTCATTCCGCTCCGCGCACGCCCTCGCCGCGGCGTGCGCGCAGGGTCCGCACCTTGTGGCGGTTGCCGCAGCGTTCCATCGAGCACCAGCGGCGGCGGCCCGGCCGTGAGGTGTCGACGTACACCAGCCGGCAGTTGTCGCCGGCGCACATGCGGACGCGGTGCGACCAGGGCCCGGTGAGCAGGTCGACGGCGTCGCGGGCGAGCGTGGAGAGCAGGCGGTGGCCGTCCGCCGGACCTGCCCAGCACCGGGCGCCCTCCGGCCCGATGGCGGGGATCAGCGGGGCGCGCGCCGCGGCTTCGTTCAGGAGGTCCAGGTCACCGGCGGCCGGAGGTTCGCCGCCGGTGTGGGCCAGGACCGTGCGCCACAGCGCGTCGCGTGTGCGGCGGACGTCGGCGAGTTCGTCCTCGGTGACCGACACGGCGGGCGTCGGGGTCAGTCGCGACCGGCGGGTCCAGTCCACCAGATCGGCGGGCGTGTGCAGCGTCTCGTACCGCGCGAAGTCGTCCGGCCCGCCGGTGACCAGCAGCTCCAGGCACAGCGCGCCCGGGTCGAACCGGAAGGTGGTACCGCCGGGGGTGGTGAGCACCAGGCCCCGGGTGTTGGACTCGACCGCCATGTAACCAATATAACTGGTTACATGACAGCACTGAACTGGAAGCTGGTCGTCGACACGCACGACGCGCCCGCGCTCGCCGACTTCTGGGCGGCGGCGCTGAAGTACGAGGTGGAGGACCCGGGCCCGCTCATCGAGCGCCTGCTGGCCGCCGGCCAACTCCCCGAAGCGGCGGTCGTCGAGCACGACGGACGCCGTCTCTTCCGCGGGCTGGCGGGGATCCGGCATCCCGACGACCCGTACGACGAGGTCAGCGGGGTCGGGCACGGGCGCCGGCTGCTCTTCCAGGACGTCCCCGAGCCCAAGAGCGCCAAGAACCGCCTGCACATCGACGTCCACAGCGGGCCGGACGGTCTCGACGCGCTCGTGGCCCGCCTGGAGAGCCTCGGCGCGACGCGCGTGAGCGAAGTGGACCAGGGGCCGGCGGGCCACTGGTGGGTCATGCGGGACCCGGAGGGCAACGAGTTCTGCGCGGCCTGACGAGGCGGCCGCGGGAGTCCGTCAGGCCCGCAGCCCGCGGGTCACCAGTTCCACGACCGCCGCGAACTCGGCCTCGATGCCGGGCTGTTGCCAGTCACGGGCGTAGTAGGGGTCGTGGAAGCGGCCGGTGGCGTCCAGCACCGCGCGGGCCGCGGACGGCGGGTCGGCGGCGGTGAACGTGCCGAGGGCGACGCCGTCGCCGACGATGCGGGTGAGCTGGCCGACGAGCTTGGCGAGGTGGCGGTCGACGACCTCGCTGGTCTCGCCGATGAGCACCATGTACGTGGCGAACAGCTCGGGGTCGTCGCCCGCCTTGTGCCGCTTGGCGGTGAACAGGCCCGACAGCCAGTCCCGCAGCCGCTGCTCCGGGTCCCGGTCCTGCCCGGCGATGTCCGCCAGCGCCCCGGACGCCCGCTCCAGCCAGCGCTCGGTCACCGCCTCGCGCAGCGCCGCCTTGGTGCGGAAGTGGCGGTAGACGCTGCCGTGACTGACCCCGAGCGCCCGCGCCACGTCGACCACGGTGGCCTTGGCCGGGCCGTGCCGGCGCAGCACGTCCTCGGTGGCCTCCAGGATGCGCTCGGCGGTCAGGGTCTCGGTGGTCGGTGCCATGACGGAACCGTACCGCCAGGTCAGCGCTCGCTGTCGAGGTGCGCCATCTGGGCCTCGGGGTAGCGGTCGCCCGCCGCGGCACCGGCCGGCACGGCCTCCTCGACGGCGGCGAGGTCCTCGGCGTCCAGCGTGACGTCCAGGGCGCCGAGCGCCTCGTGCAGCCGCTCGCGGGTGCGGGCGCCGACCAGCGGCACGATGTCCGCGCCCTGCCGCGTGGCCTGCGCGAGCACCCAGGCGATGGCGATCTGCGCGACGCTGACGTCCTTCTGCGCGGCGATCTTCCGCAGCGCCTCCACGAGGGACAGGTTGTGCCGGAGGTTGTCGCCCTGGAAGCGGGGGCTGACGGCGCGGAAGTCGTTCGAGGCCAGCTGCCGGTCCGGGGTGAAGTGGCCGGAGATGAGCCCGCGCGAGAGCACGCCGTACGCGGTGACGCCGATGCCCAGCTCGCGCACGGCGGGCAGGATCTCGTCCTCGATGCCGCGGGAGATGAGCGAGTACTCGATCTGGAGGTCGGAGATCGGCGCCGTGGCGGCGGCCCGGCGGACGGTGTCCGCGCCGACCTCGCTGAGCCCGATGTGGCGGACGTACCCGGCCTGCACCAGTTCCGCGATCGCGCCGACCGTCTCCTCGATCGGCACCTCGGGGTCGACCCGGGCGATCCGGTAGACGTCGATGTGGTCGACGCCGAGCCGCTGGAGCGAGTACGCGGCGAAGTTCCTCACCGCGGCCGGACGTCCGTCGTAACCGGACCAGCCGCCGTCCGGGTCGCGCAGGGCGCCGAACTTGACGCTGGTGAGCGCCTGTTCGCGCCGGGCCTGCGGGGCGGTGCGGAGCGCCTCGCCGATCAGCATCTCGTTGTGGCCCATGCCGTAGAAGTCGCCGGTGTCGAGCAGGGTGACGCCCGCTTCGAGGGCGGCGTGGATCGTCGCGACGGATTCGGCCCGGTCCGCGTCGCCGTACAGGGCGGACATGCCCATGCAGCCGAGGCCGAGGGCGGAGACCTGGGGGCCGGTGGTGCCGAGGGGACGCGTGTGCATGAGGGCTCCTTCTGGTTCCCCGGACAGGGAAACCGGACTCGTTCGCTCCCGGGAGGGGACCCGGACGATGACGTGCCTCCAGCCTGACATGACAGCTGACAGATTTCAATATCTGTCAGCTGTCATGTGTCAGCGGTAGGTCGTCATGACCTCGTCGCCCGGACCGGCTCGGCACTGCAACGGGCTGGGCCGCCGCCGGGCGCCCCGCGTCCCGTCCGGGGCGCCGGGCACCGCCTACCGGGCGGTGAGCGCCAGCTTCGCGCCCAGCGCGAGGAACGAGCCCGCGAAGCTCCGGCGCAGCCAGGCCATCACGCGCGGGCGGGCGGCGATCCGGTCGCGGACGGAGGCCGCCAGGGCGCCGTACCCCGCGAAGACGACGAACGTCGCGAGCATGAAGACCCCGCTGAGGGCCAGCATCCGCGGCAGCGCGCCGGGCTCGCCGGGGGTCACGAACTGCGGCAGGAACGCGAAGAAGAAGATCGTCAGCTTCGGGTTGAGGAGATTGACCAGGACGCCCGAGACGACGACCCGTCCGAACGTGCGGGGCGCCGCCCGCCCGTCCACCACGAGCGCCTCCTTGTCGCGCAGCGTGGCCCAGGCCATGTGGAGGAGGTAGACCACGCCCGCGTACTTGAGGACCAGGAAGGCGGTGTCGCTGGTCTGCAGCAGGGCGGCGACACCGGTGACGGTGGCCAGCATGTGCGGGACGATTCCGAGCGTGCAGGCGAAGGCGGCGACGACCCCGGCGCGCCGGCCCTGGGAGAGGGCGGCCGCCAGGGTGTAGACGACGCCGGTACCGGGAGTGGCGACCACGACGAGGGTGGTCAGCAGGAACGCGATGCTCATGCGGCCAGCCTGGCGGGCGCGGCGCCCTCGCCTCCAGGACCAATCGGGGGCGCGGAAACAGGACCAATCGGCGGCGCGGCAACAGGACCGATGCGCCCGCCGGGACCGCTCGCCCGGCTCCGGCGGCGACCGCTGACCGGCTCCGCCCGGGCACGACGAAGCCCCCGGCTCCGCGTGGCGGAACCGGGGGCCCGGGACGTGCGTCGGGTCAGCAGCCGATGAGGCGGGCGGCCAGGTAGCCCTCGATCTGGTCGAGGGAGACGCGCTCCTGCTTCATCGAGTCGCGCTCGCGCACCGTGACGGCGTTGTCGTCGAGGGTGTCGAAGTCGACCGTCACGCAGAACGGCGTGCCGATCTCGTCCTGGCGGCGGTAGCGGCGGCCGATGGCACCCGCGTCGTCGAAGTCGATGTTCCAGTGCTGGCGCAGGGCGGACGCCAGGCCCTTGGCCTTCGGCGACAGCTCCGGGTTGCGGGACAGCGGCAGGACGGCGACCTTGACCGGCGACAGGCGCGGGTCGAGGCGCAGCACCGTGCGCTTCTCCATCTTGCCCTTGGCGTTGGGGGCCTCGTCCTCGACGTACGCGTCGAGCAGGAAGGCCAGCATCGCGCGGCCGACACCGGCGGCGGGCTCGATGACGTAGGGGGTCCAGCGCTCGCCGGCCTCCTGGTCGAAGTAGGAGAGGTCCTGGCCGGAGGCCTTGGAGTGCGCGGACAGGTCGTAGTCCGTGCGGTTGGCGACGCCCTCCAGCTCGCCCCACTCGTTGCCGCCGAACTGGAAGCGGTACTCGATGTCGGCGGTGCGCTTGGAGTAGTGCGAGAGCTTCTCCGCCGGGTGCTCGTACCAGCGCATGTTCTCCTCGCGCAGGCCGAGGCCGGTGTACCAGTTCCAGCGCTCCTGCATCCAGAACTCCTGCCACTTCTCGTCCTCGCCCGGCTTGACGAAGAACTCCATCTCCATCTGCTCGAACTCGCGGGTCCGGAAGATGAAGTTGCCGGGCGTGATCTCGTTGCGGAAGGACTTGCCCATCTGCGCGATGCCGAACGGCGGCTTGCGGCGCGAGGTCTGCTGGACCTGGGCGAAGTTGGTGAAGATGCCCTGCGCGGTCTCGGGACGCAGGTAGGCGACCGAGCCGCTGTCCTGGGTCGGGCCGAGGTGCGTGGAGAGCAGACCCGAGAACTGCTTGGGCTCGGTGAACTGGCCCTTGTTGCCGCAGTTGGGGCAGTTGATGTCCGCGAGGCCGTTCTCCGGGAGGCGGTTGTGCTTCGCCTCGTAGGCCTCCTCCAGGTGGTCGGCGCGGTAGCGCTTGTGACAGGAGGTGCACTCGGTGAGCGGGTCGCTGAACGTGGCGACATGGCCGGAGGCGACCCAGACCTCGGTGGCCAGGATCACCGACGAGTCGATACCGACGACGTCCTCGCGGGAGGTGACCATGTAACGCCACCACTGGCGCTTGATGTTCTCCTTGAGCTCGACACCCAGCGGCCCGTAGTCCCAGGCGGCCTTCTGACCGCCGTAGATCTCACTGCAGGGGAATACGAAGCCACGGCGCTTGCTCAGGCTGACGATGGTGTCGATCTTGTCGGCGGCCACGGTGCTCTCTTCATTACGACGACGGGCGACGAAGCGAGATGCTGCGGAGCATTGCTTCAGAGCGAATGCTTCAGGTTACCGGCGTGGCCTGCCCCACAATCAAATCGGTCCGCCCAAGGGCCGCTCACCGGGCTTGTTGACAACCGTTTCCAGTTTAGTTGAAAATGACTGTCATGAACGTAGGACGGCGTCACATATCCGGCATAGCCCTCGCGGCAGCCACCACGATCGGCATCGGCACCCTCTCGGCCTGCTCTTCGGACAGCGCGGCCGCCGGAAACACGGACAAGTTCGACGTCGTCGCGTCGTTCTATCCGATGCAGTACCTCGCCGAGCAGATCGGCGGCGACCACGTGAATGTGACGACGCTCACCGAGCCCGGCCAGGAGCCGCACGACCTGGAGCTCAGCGCCAAGCAGACCGCGCAGCTCCAGGAGACCGACGCCGTGCTCTACCTCAAGGGGCTCCAGCCCGCCGTGGACGAGGCCGTCTCCCAGTCCGGCGTCGAGAACAGGATCGACGCGGCGACGCTCACGAAGCTGGAGGACCACGGCGACGTCGAGCACGCCCACGAGGGCGAGGCAGCCTCCTCCGAGAAGGAGGAGCACGCCCGGGACCCGCACGTCTGGCTGGACCCGGTGAAGTACGCCGAGGTCGCCAAGGGCGTGGCGGCCGCCTTCGAGAAGGCCGACCCGGACCACGCGGCCGACTACGCGAAGAACGCCGACGCGCTGACCGGCAAGCTCGACGCGCTGAACACCCGCTTCGAGGACGGCCTGAAGAACACCGGCACCAAGGTCTTCTTCACCAACCACGCCGCCTTCGGCTACCTCGCCGAGCGCTACGGCCTGACCCAGGAGGCCATCACCGGCCTCGACCCGGAGAGCGAGCCCAGCCCCGCCCGGATCAGGGAACTCCACCAGGAGGCCGAGGCCGACGGCGTCACCACGGTCTTCTACGAGACACTGGTGTCCGACAAGACCGCCAGGACGCTCGCCCGGGACGCCGGCCTGAAGACGGCCGTCCTCGACCCGCTGGAAGGCATCACCGACCGCTCGGCGGGCGACGACTACCTGGAGGTCATGGACGCCAACCTCAAGGCCCTCGAAGCGGCGTTGGGCGCCAAGTGACCGGACCGGAGGACTTCATGGGTGAGCCCGTCATATCCCTGCGCGGCGTCCGCGCCGAGCTGGGGTCACGCCCGGTCCTGCGCGGCATCGACCTCACCGTGCGCCGGGGCGAGGTCGTCGCGCTGCTCGGGGCCAACGGCTCCGGCAAGTCGACCGCCGTGCGCGCCGTCATCGGGCAGGTGCCCGCCACCGCGGGCGAGATCGAGCTGTTCGGCACCCCGCGGGGCGCGTTCCGCGACTGGCGGCGCGTGGGCTACGTACCGCAGCGCACCACGGCCGCCGGAGGCGTCCCGGCGACGGTGACCGAGGTCGTCTCCTCCGGACGGCTCTCCCGCGCCCGCTTCGGCGTGCTGCGCAGGGCCGACCGCGAGGCCGTGCGCCGGGCCCTGGAGCAGGTCGGCATGAGCGACCGCGCGAAGGACTCCGTCGACGCCCTCTCCGGCGGCCAGCACCAGCGCGTGCTGATCGCCCGCGCGCTCGCCGCCGAACCCGAGCTGCTGATCATGGACGAGCCGATGGCGGGAGTCGACCTGGCCAGCCAGGAGGTGCTCGCCCGGACCCTGCGCGAGCAGGTCGGCCAGGGCGCCACCGTCCTCCTCGTCCTGCACGAGCTGGGCCCCCTGGAGCCCCTCATCGACCGGGCGATCGTCCTGCGCGAGGGCTGCGTGACCCACGACGGACCGCCCCCGCGCGCCCTCGGCCAGCACGCGCTGCCCGGCCACGACCACGTACACCCGCACGCTCCGGCGGGCGCCGAACCGATTCGCACGGGACTGCTGAGCTGATGGAGATCCTGAACTACGCCTTCATGCAGCGGGCCCTGATCGCCGCCGTCCTGGTCGGCGTCACCGCCCCCGCCGTCGGCATCTACCTCGTCCAGCGCCGCCAGGCCCTGATGGGCGACGGCATCGGCCACGTCGCGATGACCGGTGTCGGCCTCGGCTTCCTGCTGTCCTGGTCCCCGGTGTGGATGGCGACGCTCGTCTCCGTCCTCGGCGCCGTCCTGATGGAGCTGATCCGCTGGTACGGCAAGACCCGCGGCGACATCGCCCTCGCCATGCTCTTCTACGGCGGCATGGCCGGCGGCGTGATGCTCATCAACTTCGCCCCGGGCGGCTCCAACGCCAACCTGGTGTCGTACCTCTTCGGCTCCCTGTCGACGGTGTCCGAGTCCGACGTGACCGCGATCTGCCTGCTGGCCGGCTTCGTGGTGCTCGTCACCGTGGGCCTGCGCCGCCAGCTCTTCGCGGTCAGCCAGGACGAGGAGTTCGCGCGGGTCACCGGGCTGCCGGTGCGCGCCCTGAACCTGCTGGTCGCGGTCACCGCGGCGGTGACGGTGACGGTCGCGATGCGGGTCGTCGGGCTGCTGCTGGTGTCGGCGCTGATGGTGGTCCCGGTGGCGGCGGCCCAGCAGCTGAGCCGCAGCTTCGCGGCCACCTTCGCGATCGCCGTCGCCATCGGCGTGACCGTCATGGTCGGCGGCACCACCACGTCGTACTACCAGGACGTGCCGCCCGGTGCGACGATCGTCCTGATGGCCATCGGCGCCTTCTTCGTGCTCACGCTCCTGGCCGCCCCGCTGGCCCGGCGCCGCGCGCGGGCCCTGGTCGCCGCGGGGCCCGCCGGGGATCCGGCGGAGTGCGTGATTCCGGCCAGCCGGGGTTCCGACGGCAAGGTCGGCGTCTGACCACCGCCGGGCCGGACTGGCACAATGGCCCGGCAAGTGCAGACGTGAGGAGGCAACCGGTGACGACCGCTGGACCGTCCGTGAAGGGCCGCTCCACCCGGCAGCGTGCCGCCGTGGCGGCGGCGCTCGACGAGGTGGACGAGTTCCGCAGTGCGCAGGATCTGCACGACATGCTCAAGCACAAGGGCGACTCGGTCGGCCTGACGACCGTCTACCGCACGCTCCAGTCGCTCGCCGACGCCGGCGAGGTGGACGTCCTGCGCACGTCCGACGGCGAGTCCGTGTACCGGCGCTGCTCCAGCGGCGAGCACCACCACCACCTGGTCTGCCGGGTCTGCGGCAAGGCGGTGGAGGTCGAGGGCCCGGCCGTGGAGAAGTGGGCGGAGGCGATCGCCGCCGAGCACGGCTACGTGAACGTCGCCCACACCGTCGAGATCTTCGGCACCTGCGCGGAGTGCGCGCAGTGCCCGGCCGAGGAATAGCACCGTCCGGGCCGGCCGCCGGCCCGTCGAGAACGCGGAAGGCGGGGCCGTGGACCACGGCCCCGCCTCTCGTGTGCCGTCCTACTCGGGGTTGCCCCGCATGGCCGCCTCCATCTTGAGCAGGTCCTCGTTCGGGACGGCCCCGCCGAAGCGGCGGTCCCGGGAGGCGTACTCGACGCAGGCGCGCCACAGGTCACGGCGGTCGAAGTCGGGCCACAGGACGTCCTGGAACACCATCTCCGCGTAACTCGACTGCCAGATCAGGTAGTTGGAGACGCGCTGCTCGCCGCTGGGCCGCAGGAAGAGATCGACGTCCGGCATGTCCGGGTAGTACAGGTACTTCTGGATCGTCTTCTCGGTGACCTTGTCGGGGTCGAGCCGGCCCGCGGCGACGTCGGCGGCGAGGGCCTTCGCGGCGTCCGCGAGCTCGGCCCGCCCGCCGTAGTTGACGCAGAAGTACAGCGTCATCGCGTCGTTCTTCTCGGTCTGCTCCTGGGCGACCTGGAGCTCCTGGACGACCGACTTCCACAGCTTGGGCATCCGGCCGACCCAGCGGATGCGGATGCCCAGCTCGTCCATCTCGTCCCGGCGGCGGCGGATGACGTCCTTGTTGAAGTTCATCAGGAAGCGCACCTCTTCCGGCGAGCGCTTCCAGTTCTCCGTCGAGAAGGCGTACAGGGACAGGTTCTTCACGCCCAGTTCCAGGCAGCCCTTGAGGACGTCCATGACGACGCCCTCGCCGACCCGGTGGCCCTCGGTGCGCGGCAGCCCGCGCTCCTTGGCCCACCGGCCGTTCCCGTCCATGACGACCGCCACATGGTTCGGGATCAGCTCGCCGGGCAGCTTGGGCGCCGTGGCACCGGAGGGGTGCGGCTCCGGCGTCCGGTACTCGCGGCGCTGGCGTCCCAGGATCCCGCGTACGACCATGTGTCTCTCGTCTCCTTGATTCCGTGCGGCTATTTCTCTACGTACCGCAGGGAGCGCAGGCCGCGCTCCAGGTGCCAGTGCAGGTACGCCGACACCAGCCCGCTGCCCTCCCGGACGTACCGCGGCTCGCAGGCGTCCGCGGTCTCCCAGTCTCCCGTGAGCAGCGCGCCGAGCAGTTCCAGGGCCTGCGCCGAGGGTACGACGCTGCCGGGCACCCGGCAGTCGACGCAGACGGAGCCGCCCGCGGCCACCGAGAAGAACCGGTTCGGCCCGGGCATCCCGCACTTCGCGCAGTCGGTGAAGCTCGGCGCGTAGCCGTTCACGGCGAGGGAGCGCAGCAGGAAGGCGTCGAGGACGAGATGCGGCTCGTGCTCGCCGCGGGCGAGGGTGCGCAGCCCGCCGACCAGGAGCAGGTACTGCTGGACGGCCGGTTCGCCCTCGTGGTCGGTGAACCGCTCTGCGGTCTCCAGCATGGCCGTGCCCGCGGTGTAGCGCGCGTAGTCGGTGACGATCCCGCCGCCGTAGGGGGCGATCGTCTCGCTCTGGGTGCACAGCGGCAGGCCGCGCCCGACGAGCTCGCTGCCCCGCGCGAAGAACTGCACGTCCACGTGCGAGAAGGGTTCGAGCCGCGCCCCGAACTTCGACTTGGTGCGCCGTACCCCGCGCGCCACGGCCCGCACGCGCCCGTGGCCGCGGGTGAGCAGCGTGATGATCCGGTCCGCCTCGCCGAGCTTCTGGGTCCGCAGGACGACGCCGTCGTCGCGGAAGAGGCTCATCGTCCGCCCCCGGACCGGCCCGGTTCGCGGCGCGCGGCGGGGCGACGGGGTGACCGCGGCACGCTCCGGCCCGCCCCGCCGGACGTCCGGGGGCGCGGCGCGGTGCCGTCGGCGCGGAACAGACTCATGCCCCCATTCTCGCCTACGGCGCCCGTGCTCCGGGCCGGGCCGGCTCCTTTCGGTCCCGGCCCCCGTCGGCCCCGGCGGCGGCTCCGCTTCAAGGGACCTCGCCGCGGCTGCGCGCGTTGGCGTAGGCGGTGGCCGCGCTGAGCCGCTCGGCGACGGTGGCGCCGCGCAGGGCGTCGGGCTCGCAGTCCCACTCCCGGCCGCCGCCGTAGGGCCTCAGCTGGACGTACGGGCCCTCGTGCCCCATGACGATGCCCACCTGTCCGGTGCGGAGGTCGACGACGTAGGCGCCGATCGGGGGCTTCACCGGCAGCTCCGGCCCGTCGGCGGCATGTTTCCCGTGTTTGCTGTTGCTGCCCGCATTTCCTTCACTGCTGCCTCCGCCTCATCGACGCCGGGCGTCGCGAACCGCCCCCGGTGGTACGGGTACTGCCTCCCCCGTGCTCCCCTCCGGCTGCGAGTTTCACTCTTCGCACGCGGGGTGTGACGCGGTGCACCTACACTCGGCCGGACTCCGTGCTTCACAGGTGCGCACCGCGGGACGCGGGTCAGGGCCGGTCTCAGCCGGGGAAGCGGAGCACGTACCGCCGCTGCCAGGGCGTCTCCACCGCGTGCCGGTCGTAGTGGGAGCGGACGTAGCCGACCGCCTCCTCGGGCGGCACGCCGTCGAGGACGGCCAGGCAGGCCAGCGCGGTCCCGGTGCGCCCGCGACCGCCGCCGCAGGCGAGTTCGACGCGTTCACCGGCGGCCCGCCGCCAGGCGTCCGTGAGCACCTCGCGGGCCTCGTCGGGGCTGCCGGGCAGGCGGAAGTCCGGCCAGCGCAGCCAGTGGGACTCCCACGGCACCTCGGGCGGCCGGCGGCCGAGGAGGTACACGCCGTACGCCGGGGCGGGGGTGCCGGGCGGCAGGGGCCGGCGCAGGGCGCGGCCGCGGACCAGCCGGCCGGAGGGCAGGCGCAGCACCCCGGCGCCGGCGGGGTCCCAGGTGACGGCGGGGTTCCGGGGGTCGGCGGGGTTGCGGGGGTCGGTCACCGACTCAGCGTAGGCCGCGCCCCGGACGGGGTCAGCCCACGCCGTGCGACTCCTGGGCCGCGCGGGACTCGATGCCCCGGAAGTGGTCCGCCATCGCGCGCTGGGCGGCCTCGACGTCGCGGGCGCGCAGGGCGGTGACGATGTCGCGGTGGCGGCGCACGGTCAGTCCGGGCGCGGGGTCGTCGGTCCAGCCGCGGGCGCCCGCGACGCGCCGGAAGACGGTCCAGAAGGCGCCGAGGAGCTGCGGGACGAGGGTGTTGCCGAGCGAGGCGTACAGCAACTCGTGGAACTCGCGGTCGAGTTCGGGGAAGGGCAGGCCGTCGCGGCCCGCCTCCTCCATCCGGGAGACCACGGATTCGAGGCGGTCGAGCTCGGCCTCGGAGAGCGTGGCCGCGACCCGCCGGATCAGGCCCTCCTCCAGGACCTCGCGGACCTGGAGGATCTCGGTGAGCGCGCTGGTGTCGTCGTCCTGCTGGGCCAGCGTGCGGAAGGTCAGGCCGTCGACGAGGGGGGTCAGCGAAGCCTGGCCGACATACGTGCCGTAGCCGTGCCTGATCTCCACTATGTCCAGGGCCTGGAGCGCCTTGAGCGCCTCGCGGACGGAGTTGCGGCTCACGCCGAGGTCCTCCATCAGCTCGGTCTCGGTGGGCAGCGAGGCGCCCGCCTGGAGCCTGCGGTCGAGGATCAACTGCGTGACCTCGCGCTGGATCTGGCTGCTCACGCGCCGTTCACGGGGGATGCGCGTCCCGGTGGGCCTGGGCCGGTTCCCGGTCTCCTCAACCATGCGCCGCATCGTACGCTCGCCGACATCGGACGTCCCATCTCGCGGCGGGATAAACCTCGACCGCGGGATGTGGCCGCTTCATCGGGCGTGGCCGTGGACAACGCGCCATTCGTGCGCGGTCCCTTGACCGCCCCCACGGCCCCTCCTAGGGTCACGCTGCCGCCCATGACGTAGGACGTCGTATCTCCCCTCGTCCGAGCCGCTCTCCCACTCCTGCTGGAGGAACCGTGCGCGACGTGACCCCCGCTCCGGCGCCGCACCGCCGGTCGTTCCTGAAGTACGGCGCCGCGCTCGGCGCGGCCGCCGCCGTCTCCTCCTCGCTGTCCGCCTGCTCGTCCGGGCCGGAGTCGACGAACGACACCGGGGGCGGGAAGGGGGGCGAGGGCGGCACGCTGACCGCCGTCATCGGCTACGGCAACGACGGCAGCTGGGACCCCACGCAGACCGCCTCCGCGTTCTCCATGGCCGCCAACCACCACATCTACGAGGGCCTGCTCGACACCGACCCGATCTCCCGCGAGCCGTACGCGGCGCTCGCCACCGAGGTCCCGGCCGATCTGACCGGCATCTCCTGGAAGTTCGAGTTACGGGCCGGCGCCCGGTTCCACGACGGCGCGCCCGTCACGGCGGACGACGTCGTCTTCGTCTTCGACCGGATCCTCGACCCGGACACCCAGACCCTCGCCAAGGGATTCTTCGCGCCCTGGCTCCGGACGGTCCGCAAGATCGACGCGCGCAACGTCGAGCTGATCCTCAAGTTCCCCTTCCCCGAGGGGATCTCGCGGCTCACGCTGGCGAAGGTCATGCCGAAGCACGTCTTCTCGAAGCCGGGCGCCTGGGACGAGGCGATCAAGGGCAAGGCGGTGGGGTCGGGCCCGTACCGGCAGACCGCCCACCACCCCAAGTCCAACACCACCTTCGAGGCCTTCGACGACTACAACGGCCCGCGCAGGGCCGCGTTCCGCAGGATGAACTGGCTGACCATCGTGGACGCCGCGCCGCGCGTCGCGAAGATCTCCGGGTCGAGCGCGGGGGCGCAGCTCGCCGACAACATCCCGTACGCCAACATCGGTCAGCTCAAAAGGAGCGGCCTGACCGTCCAGGGCGGGGCGGGCATGAACAACCTCTTCCTCATGTTCAACACCCGGCGCAAGCCCTTCGACGACGTGCGCGTGCGCCAGGCGCTGCACTACGCCATCGACACGGACAAGATGGTGGAGGTCGCGCTCAAGGGCCACGGCAGGGCGTCGACCTCCTTCCTGAACGAGGCCAACCCCGCCTACCGGCCCGCGAAGACGGTCTACTCGTACGACCCCGAGAAGGCGAGAAAACTGCTGAAGGAGGCCGGGGCCGAGGGGCTGAGGATCGACCTCCTCGCGGTCAACGTCAGCTGGATCGTCGACTGCCTGCCGACCGTCAAGGCGTCCTGGGACGCGATCGGCGTCAAGACCACCCTCTCGCCGCAGGAGACCACGGCCGTCTTCACGAAGATGGACCAGAAGCGGGACTACCAGGTGGTGGCCGCCGCCTCGAACCCGAACCAGTTCGGTCTCGACGCCGACCTGATCATGCACTACAACTACGGCCCCCGGAACCTGTGGATGGGCTACGCCCGCTGGGCCGGTGACCCGGTGGCCAGGAAGCTGTTCCGCGACATGGACCAGGCGACGCGCGAGCCGGACCCCGACCGCAAGAAGACGATGATCCAGGACTACATCGACGTCGTCGCGGAACAGGCCGTCCTGTACCCGGTGGTGCACAACGAGCTGATGACGGCCTGGGACCCGAGGCGGCTGACGGGCGTACGCGCCCAGCCCTACCCGGGCGTCAACCTCCTCCAGGCCAAGTGGGCCTAGCCGGCGGGGAGAGGGGTCGCGCGTGGTCACCGTCGTCCGGATCCTGGTCCGCCGCATCGCCCTGCTGGTGCCGCTGATGCTGGGCATCGTGCTCTTCGTGTTCCTGGTGATGCGGTTCTCCGACGTCGATCCGGCGTCCGCGTTCTTCCAGGGTGCCAACCCGACCGAGGAGCAACTGCACGACTTCCGGGAGGAGAACGGCCTGCTCGACCCCTTCCCGGTGCGCTACGTCCACTTCGTCGGCGACCTGCTGCACGGTGACCTCGGCACCAGCGCGCTGACCCGGGCCCCGGTCGTCGACCAGGTGACCACCGCGCTGCCGCTCACCCTCCAGCTGACCTTCCTCGGGCTCGGCATCGCGGTGGTCCTCGCGCTGCTCGGCGGGGTCACCGCCGCGATCCACCGGGACCGGCTGCCCGACCAGGTCGTCCGGCTCGTCTCGCTCACCGGCGTCGCCGCCCCCGGCTTCTGGCTCGCGCTGCTGATGATCCAGTACCTCGCGGTCGACCGGGGCTGGTTCCCGACCGGCGGCTATGTCAACCCCGCCGACTCGGTGGGCGGTTGGCTGGAGACCATGACCCTGCCCGCCTTCGCGCTGTCGCTGCCGGTCGCGGCCCAGCTCACCCGGATCGTGCGCACCGCCGTGGTCGAGGAGCTCGACAAGGACTACGTGCGGACGGCCGTCGGGAGCGGGCTGCCGCCGGTCGTGGTCGTCGGCCGGAACGTCCTGCGCAACGCCCTGATCAACCCACTGACCGTACTGGGCCTGCGGGTCGGGTACCTGCTCGGCGGGGCGGTCGTCATCGAGACGATCTTCTCCCTGCCCGGGATGGGGAAACTGATGATCGACGCGGTGAAGAACGGCGATCCGGCGGTCGTCCAGGGCGTCGTCCTGACGACGGCCACGGGCTTCGTCGTCGTGAACCTCGCCATCGACCTCCTCCACCTGCTGGTCAATCCGCGCCTGCGGGACGCGGCCCGGTGACCGCCGCGGCATCCGGCGCGGCGACCGGGCAGGCGGTGCGGTGACCACGCGCGCGCGCCTGACAGAGGCGCTCTCCCGTCCCGGCGTCCGGCTGCGCGGCCCGCGCCGGCTGCCGGCGCTGTCGAGGGCCGCGGTGTTCTTCCTCTCCGTGGTCGTGCTGGTCGCGGTCCTCGCCCCGCTGATCGCCCCGCACGACCCGCTGGACCAGCAGACCCCGGTGGACGGCACCGGCCACCCGTCCGGCGCGCACTGGATGGGCCAGGACAGCCTCGGCCGGGACATCCTCAGCCGCCTGATGTACGGCGCCCGCTGGTCCCTCGCCATCGGCCTGGGCGCCACCGTGCTCGCCCTGGTCGCGGGGGCGCTCCTCGGCGCGGTCGCGGCGACCTCCCGCAAGGCCGTGGACGAGACGCTGATGCGCTGCCTGGACGTGGTGATGGCCTTCCCCGGCATCGCGCTCGCCGCGGTCCTGGTCGCCGTGTTCGGCGGCGGCATCACCGTCCTGATCTGTGCGATCGCCTTCCTGTTCACCCCGCCGGTGGCCCGCGTGGTCCGGGCGAACGTCCTCGACCAGTACGGCGAGGACTACGTCACCGCGGAACGGGTCATCGGCGCCCGCACACCGCACATCGTGCTGCGGCACGTGGCCGTCAACTGCGCAGCCCCCGTGCTGGTGTTCTGCACCGTGCAGGTCGCCGAGGCGGTCGTCTTCGAGGCGTCGCTGTCGTTCATCGGCGCGGGCGTACGGCCGCCGGACCCGTCCTGGGGCAGCGTCATCGCGGACGGCAAGAACATGGTGCTGACCGGCGGCTGGTGGGCGACCGTCTTCCCCGGGCTGCTGATGCTGGCCACCGTGCTGTCGCTGAACATCCTGTCCGAGGGCGTCTCCGACGCCTGGGCCGCGCCGGCCGCCCGCGAGGTGGCGGCACGCGGGGACGCGGACCCCCTCCAGGCCCCACGGCCGGGCAGTGGCGAGGTCGTCGCGCTGCCGGGGCTCACGGAGGCCGCACGGCGCCTTCGCTCCCGCGCCCGTCCGCTGCCCGCCGGCCCGCCCGTCCTGTCCGTGCGGGACCTCACCGTCGGCTTCGACGGCCGGCACGGCGGGGTGGACATCGTCGACGGCGTCAGCTTCGACGTCCGCAGCGGGGAAGTGCTGGGCCTGGTCGGCGAGTCGGGCTGCGGCAAGTCGCTGACGGCGCTGGCGGTGATGGGCCTGCAACCGAAGGGCGCGCGCGTCCGCGGCCGGGTGGTCTTCGACGGGCGGCAGCTCGTGGGCGAGCCGATGCGCGTACGGCGCCGGCTGCTCGGCCACGGGATGGCGATGGTCTACCAGGACGCGCTGTCCTCGCTGAACCCGGCGATGACGATCCGCGGCCAGCTCCGGCAGGTCGTCCGCAGGGGCGGCGACCGGTCCCCCGCCGAGCTGCTGGCGCTGGTCGGCCTCGATCCCGGCCGTACGCTGACCAGTTACCCGCACGAGCTGTCGGGGGGCCAGCGCCAGCGGGTGCTGATCGCCATGGCCCTCTCGCGCGGCCCCCGGCTGATCGTCGCCGACGAGCCGACCACCGCGCTGGACGTGACGGTCCAGGCGCAGATCATCGAACTGCTGCTGCGCCTGCGCGCGGAACTCGGCTTCGCCCTGATCCTCGTCTCGCACGACCTCGCGCTCGTCGCGGACGTCACCGACCGGGTGGTGGTCATGTACGGCGGCCGGATCGTGGAGACGGGCGTGACCGCCGACCTGGTGGAGGCGCCCGCCCACCACTACACGCGGGGCCTGCTCGGCAGCGTGCTGTCGCTGGAGTCGGCGGCGGTGCGGATGACGCAGATCAAGGGCGTGGTCCCCGCCCCGGCCGACTTCCCGGCCGGCTGCCGGTTCGCCGACCGCTGCCCCCTGGCGACCGGCACCTGCCGCACCACGGTGCCGGCGCCGCGCGGCGGGCCCGCCCACACGGCGGCCTGCCACCATCCCGCGGTCGACCTGGCCCCGGGAACCGCCGCGAGCACGGGAAGCGAGGCCGTCACATGAGCGCCCCGACCGGGACCGGCGGTACCGCCGCCGGACACGAGGACAGCCGCGGAAGCGAGGCCGGACCGTGAGGATCCCCGCCCCCGCGACCGCGGACACGGCTCCGCTGGTCACCCTGTCCGACGCCCATGTCGTCCACCGGGCGCGCAGCGGCGGCCTGTTCACCCGCGACCGGGTGTACGCGCTGACCGGCGCCGACCTCACCGTCGCCCCCGGCGAGACGGTCGGCGTGGTCGGCGAGTCCGGCTGCGGCAAGTCGACGCTCGCCAAGGTGCTGGTGGGCGTGGACAGGCCGACCTCCGGCACGGTGTCCTTCCGGGACCGCGACCTGTGGTCCATGAGACCGGCCGAACGGCGCCTGGCCGTCGGCAGCACCACCGGGATGATCTTCCAGGACCCGTCGACCGCCCTGAACCGCAGGCTGACGGTCCGGCGGATCCTGCGCGACCCGCTGGACGTGCACCGGCGCGGCACGCCGGCGCAACGGGAGGCGCGGGTGCGGGAGCTGATGGCGCTGGTCGGCCTGCCGGGCGCGCTGGCCGACGGTCTGCCGGGGCAGCTGTCCGGCGGCCAACGCCAGCGCGTGGCGATCGCGCGGGCCCTGGCGCTCGATCCCGAGCTGGTGGTCGCCGACGAGCCGACCAGCGCGCTGGACGTCTCCGTACGCGCCCAGATCCTCAACCTCCTGCTGGACCTGAAGGAGCGGCTCGGTCTGGCGCTGGTCTTCGTCTCGCACGACATCCAGACGGTGCGCAGGATGAGCGACCGGGTCGTCACCATGTACCTGGGCCGGATCGTCGAGGAGTCCCCGGCCACCGAGGTCACCGCCGGCGCCAGGCACCCGTACACCCGCGCCCTCTTCTCCGCGACGCCCGGCCTGCTGGACCCCGTCGACCCGATCCCGCTGGCCGGTCCCGTCCCCTCGGCGACCCGTCCGCCCAGCGGCTGCCCGTTCCGCACCCGCTGCTGGAAGGCCGACGACGTCTGCGCGGCGCTGCTGCCGGACTTCGCGGAGGCGTCCTCGCCCCGGCACCGCTTCCGCTGCCACCATCCTGTGGAGGAGAGCCAGACGACGCGGGACCTGGTGGCGCAGGCCGCGGCGGCCTCGGCGACCGCCCCGGCCGGGGTCGTCCCGGCCCAGCACCAGCCCTAGGAGCACCGATGTCCGTCCCCGCGCCGCTGACCGGTGTCGTACCGCCCGTCTGCACCCCCCTGACTCCGGAGGGCGAGGTGGACGTCCCCTCGCTCGTCGCGCTGGTGGACCATCTGGTGACGGCGGGGGTGCACGCGCTGTTCGTCCTCGGCTCGACCTCGGAGGCGGCCTACCTGACGGACGCCCGGCGCCGGCTGGTGGTGGAGACCGTGGCCGGGCACGTCGCGGGCCGGCTCCCGGTGCTCGCCGGGGCCATCGACATGACGACCCCGCGCGTCCTGGACCACGTCGCCGCCGTCACCGCCGCCGGCGCGGACGCGGTCGTCGCCACCGCGCCCTTCTACGCCCGTACCCATCCCGCGGAGATCGCCCGCCACTACCGGCTCGTCGCGGCGCGCTCGCCGGTCCCCGTCCTCGCCTACGACCTTCCCTCCGGCGTCCACAGCAAGCTGTCCGCCGAACTGGTCCTGGAACTCGCGGCGGACGGCACGCTGTCCGGGCTGAAGGACTCCAGCGGCGACCTCGGCGGCTTCCGCTCGGTCGTCCTGGGCGCCCGCGCCCGCCCCGACCTCGCCCAGTTCAGCGTGCTGACCGGCTCCGAGCTGATCGCCGACTCCGCGCTGGCGCTGGGGGCCGACGGGGTGGTGCCGGGCCTCGGGAACGTGGACCCGGCCGGATACGTGCGGCTGTACCGGCTCTGCCGGGAGGGGGACTGGGCGGGCGCCCGGGCCGAACAGGAGCGGCTCTGCGCGCTGTTCGGGATGGTGGACGTGGGCGACCCCGCGCGGATGGGCGCCGGCTCGTCCGCGCTCGGCGCCTTCAAGGCCGCGCTGTACCTGCGGGGTGTCATCGCGTGCCCGCTCACGGCGGAGCCCCAGGTGCCGTTGTCGCAGGGCGAGGTGGAGCGGGTGGGCAAGTACCTCGCGGCGGCGGGGCTGTTGTAGGGCTCCCGGCCGTCCGCCCCGCCCTCCGGCTGTTCGCTCCGCGCCCCCGGCCGTACCGCGCCGGGGCCGCTAACCGCCCAGCTCCGCCAGCCGCACCCGGCGGAACTCGATCGTCTCGTACGGTCCCGCCGTCCCGGTCTCGTACAGGACGCCGATCCGCTCGGCGCCGAGCTGCACGAGGTCGGAGTACGCGGCCCGGCGCTGCGAGAGCGTCGCCGCCCGGACGAAGGTGGCTCCGGCGTCGGTGCTGCGCCAGAGCGCCATCGCCTGCCGGGAGCCGGGGACGGAGGGGCCGGAGAAGAGGAGCGGTGCCCGCGTCCCGCGCGGCTGGAGCACGCTGCCCTGCACGACCGGCACGTCGTTCAGCGTGGGCTGCACGGCGTACGGCCGGTCCAGGGTCAGGGCGCCGTCACCGGAGTAGGTGTCCAGCCGGTTGCCGGCGCTGGTGCCGTTCTGGTCCCGTGCACTGAAGTAGAGCCGCCCGTCGTCCAGTTCGGCGGCGCTGCTCTCGTTGGCGTTGTCCCGGCCGTCGTAGGAGTCGTCGACGAAGCCGAGCCGCCAGCTGAGCCCGCCGTCGTCGCTGTAGATCGCGTGGGCCCCGTAGTACCGGGCCTCCTGGCCGGTGTCGCCGGAGCCCTCGGGCGGCGCGGCGGAGTGGTTGGAGGGGACGACCAGGCGCCCGGCGTGCGGCCCGCGGGTCAGGGCCACGGCGTGCCCCGGGCCCGTCGCGTACCACCGCCAGCCCGGCCGCTTCACCTGCGCCGTGATGTCCCGCGGGGGCGTGAAGTGCCGCCCGTCGTCCCGGCTCGACTGCACGAAGATCCGGCGGCCGTCCTCGGGCGCCACCTCGCCGCGCATGATCTGCGCCTCGGTCACCGCGCCGCCGTTGTACGAGGTGACGAGCACGATCCGGCCCGTCCGCGGGTCGGTGACCGGCGCCGGATTGCCGCGGGTGTCGCCGTCACCGGCCGCGACCACACGCAGCGGCCCCCACGTGCAGCCGCCGTCGAAGGAGCGTCTGAGGACGACGTCGATGCTGCCGGTGTCGCCCGCGCCGTCGCGCCGGCCCTCGGCGAAGGCCAGCACCGTGCCCGCCCGGGTCCTGAGGGCCGCCGGGATGCGGTAGGTGTCGTAGCCGTCCCGGCCCGCGGTGTACGGCACGGACGAGACGCAGCCCCGTTGCCCCGCCGGGGCGGCGGAGGCGGACCCGGCGCCGACGCAGGCGACCGCGAGGGCGGTGAGGAGCCCGGCGGCCGCGGCCGGGACGGTCGTACGGCTCGTGCGGCTCATGACGCTCCCGGGGCTGCGGCGGAGGTAGGACGTGGGATGTCCTGACCCGGGTGAAACTACTGCGCCACGGGAGGTGCGGCAACACCCGCGCCCCTACGGCGTGGTGACGGTGCGTCGGCTCACGGGGCGCCGGGGGTGACCAGCCCCGACTCGTACGCCACGATCACCAGCTGGGCCCGGTCGCGCGCGCCGAGCTTGCCCATGATGCGGCTGACGTGGGTCTTCGCGGTGAGCGGGCTCAGGCCGAGGGACTCGGCGATCTCGGTGTTGTTCAGCCCGCGCGCCACCAGGGCGAGGACCCCGCGCTCGCGCTCCGACAGGCACTCCGGCCCGCCGTGCGTCACCGGCGCCGACGGGCTGCGCAGGAACCGCGCGATCAGCCGGGCGGTCGGGCCGGGCGAGAGCAGGGCGTCACCGGCGGCCACGGTGCGGACGGCGTCGAGGAGGTCGGCCGGCCTGGTGTCCTTCACCAGGAAGCCGGAGGCGCCCGCGCGCAGGGCCGCCACGATGTGCTCGTCGGTGTCGTAGGTGGTGAGGACCAGCACCCGGACCCCGGCCAGGTCCTCGTCGGCGGCGATCAGCCGGGTCGCCTCGATGCCGTCGAGGTCGGGCATGCGGACGTCCATGACGACCACGTCGGCGCGGGCGCGGCGGGCCAGCTCCAGCGCCTCCCGGCCCGTGCCCGCCTGTGCCACGACCTCCATGTCCGGCGCGGACTCGACGAGCATGGCGAACGCGGCCCGTACGAGGGTCTGGTCGTCGGCGAGGAGCACCCGGATGGTCATCGGGGCCACCCGTCCCGCGACTGCCGGGGCACCACGGACCCCGCCGACCCCGGCGGCCCGGGCACGACTCCCCCGCCGTCCAGCGCCGGTTCCGGCACCGCTTCCCCGGCGTCCAGCGCCGATTGGGGAGCCGGTCCCCCGGCGTCCAGCGCCGGTCCGGGCGCCGGTCCCCCGCCGGTCAGCGGCAGTACGGCCGCGACCTCGAACCCGCCGGCCGCCCGCGCCCCCGCCTCCACCGTGCCGCCCACGCTCCGGGCCCGCTCCCGCATGCCCACCAGCCCGAACCCGGGGACGGCACGGGTGCCGTCGCCGTCCGCGCCGGTCCGCCTCCCCTCGTCCGCCGTGCCGCCGTCGTCCGCCGTGCCGCCGTCGTCCGTGACCGTCACCCGCAGCGCCCCCGCCCGCGCGCTCAGGGCCACCCGGACGGCCACCCCGGGTCCCGCGTGCCGTACCGCGTTGGTCAGCGCCTCCTGGACGATCCGGTAGGCGGCGGCACCGACGGCGGACGGCACGTCCTCGGACCGCACGCCGATCTCGGCCCGGACGGCCGCGCCGGCGGTCCTGGCCGTCGACACCAGGTCCGCCAGCCCGTCCAGGCCGGGCAGCGGCCCGCGTCCCTCGGCCTCGTCCGGCGGGTGGCCGGTCTCGCGCAGCACCTCCAGCGTGCCGCGCAGCTCACCGCGGGCGGCGCGGCAGGTCTCGGCGATGTCGTCCAGGGCTCGGGCGACCGCCGCCCGGTCCAGCCGTTGGGGGTCGGCGGCCAGCACGTGTGCGGCGACGGACGTCTGCACGCCGATCAGCGTGATGCTGTGCGCGAGCAGGTCGTGCAGGTCCCGGGCGACGCGCAGCCGCTCCTCGGCGACCCGGCGGCGGGCCTCCTCCTCCCGGGTGCGCTCGGCCCGTTCGGCGCGCTCCACGACCGAGGCGACGTACTGGCGGTGCACGCGGACGTATCCGCCGAGCAGCAGGACGGCGACGACCCAGCCGGTGATCCGCAGCACCTCCAGGACCTGGTGCGGGGGCACCGCGGCGTTCACGCCGAGCACCAGGGCGATGAGACCGCTCCCGATGTGCAGGGTCCGGCGCGGCGTGCTCAGTGTCGCGGTGGTGTAGAGCGCCACCATGATCGGGCCGGTGGCGGCCGTGTGGTGGAAGTCGAGGGCGTGGTAGGGGACGAGGAGGACGACCACACCGAGCAGGGCGCGCAGCGGCCGGCGGCGGCGCCAGGCCAGCGGCACGTGGCCGCAGAGCAGCAGGGACCAGCCGAGGGCGTCGGGATGGCGTCCGTCGTGCACGACCGAGCCGATCACCACCGACAGGACGGCGAGGGCGGCGGCACCCCACGCGTCGGCGCGCGGCGACCGGGGCGGGGTGCCGCCGGCCATGCGGCCGATGCCGGTCCGCACGAGCGCGGCGCACCGCGTCCACACGTGGCCGCCCGACGCCGTGGGCGGACGTCCGCCCACGGCTGTGTCCGCGGTGTCATCGGTGGCCGCGCCGGTTGCCTGCACGGGGTTCATCCTCCGGTAGGGGGCGCCCCCCGCGGGAGGGGGGCGCCCGAAACGGGACGGCGGGGACGGGGCCGGTCCCCGGCCGGAAGGGCCCGGGCCCCGGCCATGGGGGGCCGGTCCTCGGCCGTAAGGGACGAGGCCCGGCCCGGAAGGGCCGAGTCCCTGCCCGGAAGCCGCCGGGAAGGGCCCGGGTCCGACCGGGGAGTGCCAGTCCTCCGCCGGGAAGGGCCCGGGTCCGACCGGGGAGGGGCCAGTCCCCCACCGGGAGGGGCCCGCCCCGGCCGGGAAGGGCCGAAGCCCGCCCCGGAGGGCCGGGGCGGGTCGGGCGGGCCGGGGGCGGTCAGCCGACGGCTGCCGGGGTGTTTTCCTGGCGCTCCGGTGGGGTCGGCGGTTCCGGTCGGCGGGCCAGGCGCCCCGGCCACCACATCCGGCGCCGCAGCGCGACACTCGCGCTGGTGACCAGGTACGTCCGTACCAGGAAGGTGTCGAGCAGCACCCCGACCGAGATCACGAAGCCCAGCTCGACGAGCTGCACCAGGCCCATGTTCGTGAGCACCGCGAAGGTCGCGGCGAGGACGAGACCGGCGGAGGCGATGACCCCGCCGGTCGTCCGCAGCGCGGTCAGCGCGGCGGCGGTCGGTTCGGCGCCCGCGAGCGACTCCTCCCGCATCCGGTGCATCAGGAAGATGCCGTAGTCGACGCCGAGGGCGACCAGGAACACGAACGAGAGCAGTCCGAGGCCCGGGTCGGTCCCCTCGAAGCCGAGCAGCGGCCCGAACACCAGTCCCCCGATGCCGAGCGCCGCGCCCCACACCGCGACCACCGCGGCGACCAGTAGCAGCGGGGCCACCAGACTGCGCAGCAGGACGACGAGGACGAGCAGCACGGAGAGCAGGACGATCGGGACGACGACGAGCCGGTCGCGGGAGTTGGTGTCCTCCAGGTCGATCTGCTGGGCGCTGGGCCCGCCGACGTACGAGCCGTCGAGTGCCGTGCGCAGCGCCTCGACGGTCCGCGTCTCGCCCGGGGACTGCGGGGCGTCCCGCGCGGTCACCGTGATCTCCGTCCAGCCGTCCGCCGTGCGGCCCCGCTCGGCACCGGCGACGCCCGGCTGGGCCCGCGCGGCGCTCAGGGTGGCGTCCGCCTCCCCCGCCGGGGTGATCACGACGAGGGGCTGGGTGCCCCGCTCGGGGTAGGCCGCGGCGAGGGTCTCCATCGCGGCCACCGACTCGGGTTTGTCGACGAAGGCGTCCTGCTGCTTGAGCGGGCCGGGCAGGTTCAGCGCGCCGAGGGCCAGCGCGCCGAGCAGCACGGCACCGCCCGCGAGGACGACGAGGGGCCGCCGCCCGGCCGACGTCCCCATCGCCGTGAAGAGGCCGCGCCGCCGCGCCGGCTCGCTCCCGTACGCCGGGACGAGCGGCCAGAACACCCGGCGGCCGAGCAGGACGAGGACGGCGGGCAGCAGCGTCAGCATGGCGACCAGGGCGCAGAGCACGCCGACGGTGCCCAGGGGGCCCATGCCCCGGCTGCTGTTCAGATCGGCGGCGAGCAGGCACAGCAGTCCGGCGGCCACGGTCCCCGAGGAGGCGAGGACGGCGGGGCCGCAGCCGCGCAGCGCGGCCCGCATGGCGTCGTACGGCCGCTCGAAGCGCCGTAGTTCCTCGCGGTAGCGGGCGACGATCAGCAGGGCGTAGTCGGTGCCGGCGCCGAAGACGAGGATGGTCATCACGCCCGAGCTCTGCCCGGAGACGGTGGTCCCGAAGGTCTCGTGGAGCCCGTAGGCGACGGCCATCGACAGGTAGTCCGCGACGCCCGCGACGACCAGCGGGACGAGCCACAGGAACGGGCTGCGGTAGATGAGGATCAGCAGGACGGCGACGACGCCGACGGTGGTGTAGAGCAGCGGGCCGCCGAGGGAGTCGTACACCTGGGCCGCGTCCGTGTTCAGCGCGCCGGGGCCGCCCACCTCGACGCCGAGGCCGTTCTCTCCGTGCGTGATCCGGCGCACGTCGTCGACCAGGACGTCCCGCAGCTCCTCGTCCTGGCCGGGCTCGGTGGAGGAGACCGGGTACATGAGGGTCGTGCCGTCCTTCGAGGGGACCGCCGCCGGGTCGCCGGTCAGCTCGTGGCGTGCGGCGACCTCGGCGACCTGCCGGTCCGCGGTCGCCCGGTCGGCGGCGGTCAGCCCGCCGTCGCGGTGGTACACCAGCACCAGCTCGGTCGCCTCGCCGCCCGGCATCCGGTCCTGGATCCTCGCGACCTGGGTGGAGTCGGCGCTCGCCGGCAGGTAGTCCACGATCCGGTCGTGCTGCACGTCCGCCAGCTTCGCCGCGAACGGCGCGACGGCGGCCAGTACGGCCACCCAGAGCCCGAGCAGCGCCCAGGGCACGGCCCTGCGACGCGTACGCGTGGTTGTCTTTCCGGGCCCCATGTCGGGGTCCTCCCCTCCTGGACGGATGTCTGGACACGCACCAGACTCCCGTCGCGCGAGGTCGCGCGCGTCGCGCCGGAGGGCGAGTTCGTCCCTACTGCGCCGGGTGACGGCGGGGCCGGACTACTCCCGGGGGAGTACCGCGGCGGAGCACGTCCGCGGCGTGGCCTACGAGGGTGTGCGCGCCGCGGCCAGCAGCCGGGTCACGTCGTCCGAGCAGATCGTGAGCGCCGCGCCGACGGTCGCGAGGACGTCGCGTTCGGCCGGGGTGTAGGGCCCGTCGGCCAGGGCGATGCGGGCGCCCTGGAACAGGACGGCCTCCCTGCCGACGGCGGCCAGGTGCGGTGCCAGCGGGTCCAGCGCCTCGTGCAGCTCTATGGCCAGGCCGGCCCCGCACGGTTCTCCGAAGAGGCGGCCGGTGTCGGCGGCGAGGGCCTCCACGAGGGCGTTCAGCTGCTCCTCGGTGCAGTCGTCGAAGCCGGCGGCGCGGACCGCGGCGGCGGCGGTCTCCAGGGCGGCGCGGGAGCAGGTGCCGCCGGCGGCGAGGACGGCGAGCGCGACGGTGTGGACGGCGTCGCGGAGCATCGCCGAGAAGCGGGTCGTGGTGGGGTGGTCGAGGACGTCGGCGCCGAAGTGGCCGCCGCAGGCGGCGCATTCGACGACGGGGCCGGTCTCGCCGCGGGCGAGGAGCGGGACGCCGAGGACGGTGAAGCGGCGGCGTCCGGCCAGCCGCTGGTAGTTGCGGTCGCCCCCGCAGCCGGGGCAGAAGAACTCGCCGTCGCCGACGGCGGTCCACGCGGTGCGGATGCCGAGAACGCGGGACACACGACCTACGCGGACAGAACGGTCGTCTCGTCCCCATCCTGGCAGCACGTCGCACCTCCGTAACCGCGCGGCAACATCGCCGCGTTGGCGTGATGTTAGCCACATTGTGACTGCGGAGTCAGTACCCCGGGCGGGGCCTCTGCGCGACCCGGACCCGGAATGGCCGGTAAACGACGGGGCCCCCGCCGCCCTGACGGACGGAAGGGGCTCCGGAAAGTGCCGGTCAGGCGGATCGGCGGGCCGTCCGGTTGACGGCGGAGACCACGGCCTTCAGCGAGGCGCGTGTCGTATTCGCGTCGATGCCGATTCCCCACATGACCTTGCCGTCGATCGCGCACTCGATGTACGAGGCGGCCTGCGCGGAGGCGCCCTCGCTCATCGTGTGCTCGGTGTAGTCCAGCAGGCGCACGTCGATGCCGATGGACTGCAGGGCGTCGAAGAAGGCGGAGATGGGGCCGTTGCCGGTGCCGGTCAGGACGGTGTCGACGCCGTCCACCGAGGCCTCGACGGTGAGGGTGTCCACGCCGTCCTTGTCCGTGGTGGTCTGGCCGGTCTTGACCTGGATGCGGCCCCAGGGGTTCCCGGGGTTGGGCAGGTACTCGTCCTGGAAGATCGCCCAGATGTCCTTCGGGGTGACCTCGCCGCCCTCGGCGTCCGTCTTGGCCTGGATGATCTTCGAGAACTCGATCTGCATCCGGCGCGGCAGGTCCAGCTTGTGGTCGTTCTTCAGGACGTACGCGATGCCGCCCTTGCCGGACTGCGAGTTGACCCGGATGACGGCCTCGTAGGAGCGGCCGACGTCCTTCGGGTCGATCGGCAGGTACGGGACCGCCCACTCGATGTCGTCGACCGTGACGCCCTGCGCGGCCGCCTCGGCCTCCATGGCGTCGAAGCCCTTCTTGATGGCGTCCTGGTGGGAGCCGGAGAAGGAGGTGTAGACGAGGTCGCCGACGTACGGGTGGCGGGCGTGCACCTCCATCTGGTTGCAGTACTCGGCGGTGCGGCGGATCTCGTCGATCTGCGAGAAGTCGATCTGCGGGTCGACGCCCTGCGAGAACAGGTTCATGCCGAGGGTGACCAGGTCGACGTTGCCGGTGCGCTCGCCCTGGCCGAACAGGCAGCCCTCGATGCGGTCGGCGCCGGCCATCAGCGCCAGCTCGGCCGCCGCGACCGCCGTACCGCGGTCGTTGTGCGGGTGGACCGACAGGCAGACGTACTCGCGGCGGGACAGGTTGCGGCTCATCCACTCGAAGCGGTCCGCGTGCGTGGAGGGCGTCGAACGCTCCACGGTGGCGGGCAGGTTGAGGATGATCTCGCGGTCCGGGCCGGGCTGCCAGACGTCCATGACGGCCTCGCAGACCTCCAGGGCGAAGTCCAGCTCGGTGTCGGTGAAGATCTCGGGGCTGTACTGGTAGCCGAACGTCGTGCGCTCGTCCAGCAGCTTCTCGGCGTACTCGACGACCAGCCGGGTGCCGTCGACGGCGATCTGCTTGATGTCGTCCCGGGAGCCGCGGAAGACGACCCGGCGGAAGACGGGCGCCGTCGCGTTGTACAGGTGGACCGTCGCCCGCTTGGCGCCGACCAGGGACTCCACGGTCCGCTCGATCAGGTCCTCGCGGGCCTGGGTCAGTACCGAGATGGTCACGTCGTCGGGGATCGCGGTCTCGTCCTCGATGATCGAGCGGACGAATTCGAAGTCCGTCTGACCGGAGGCGGGGAAACCGACCTCGATCTCCTTGTAGCCCATCTTGACCAGCAGGTCGAACATCTCACGCTTGCGGGCGGGCGACATGGGGTCGATCAGCGCCTGGTTGCCGTCACGCAGGTCGGTGGAGAGCCAGCGGGGGGCGACGGTGATCCGGTTGTCCGGCCACGTGCGGTCGGGGATGTCGACCTGCTCGTACGGGCGGTACTTGTGGACCGGCATGGAGGTGGGCTGCTGGCGGTTCGGCATGATGCGAGGGCTCCTCGAAGGTGTCCGGAAGGACGGCCGACGGCGCAACGCCAGACTCCGCGGGGAGGGGGTCGGCCTCGACTTACAGGCCCTCGCCGCGGCAGCTAAGGAGAAGCAGCTCGAAACGCATGATGCTCCGCAGCCTAGCCGAGCCCCGCTTCGTACGGGGACGTGTATCAGTATGCGGGACCGGCCGGTCATACAGGACAAACAGTGCGCCATACCACGTCGGAGTGGACGCCGAGGTTCCTTATCGCCCCATTTTCACCAATCATGGTTGCGGGGGGTGACAGTACGGTGACGCAGTGCAAGGGTGCCGGCATGACCGCCACTCCAGCAGGCTTCGAGCCTGTCTTCTGCACCATCGTGCCGCCCCACGTCCTCGACACCCTCGCCCGGCACGAGGACCCCGCGCTCGCCGGACCCGCGCGCCGCACCCTGGAGCGGGACGCCCTGGAGCGCACCCGCCGCCGACTGACCACGGTCATCGGCGCCCCCGCGGTGGCCGCGCCCGGCAAGGCGGAGGGCGGCACGCCGCACCGGACCGTCCACGACGCCCGGCACCACCAGGAGCTGCCCGGCAGGAAGGTGCGCGGCGAGGGCGACAAGCCCGGCAGGGACGCCACGGTCAACCGCGCGTACGCGGGCCTCGGCGCCACCTTCGACCTCTACCTCCAGGCGTACGCCCGCGACTCGATCAACGGCGAGGGCCTGCCCCTGGACGCCACGGTGCACTTCGACCGCGACTACAACAACGCCTTCTGGAACGGCGAGCGGATGGTGTTCGGCGACGGTGACGGCGAGATCTTCCTCGACTTCACCATCCCGGTCGACGTCATCGGCCACGAGCTGACCCACGGCGTCACCCAGTACACGGCGAACCTCACGTACTTCGGCCAGCCCGGCGCCCTCAACGAGTCGATGTCGGACGTCTTCGGCTCGCTCATCAAGCAGTACACGCTCGGGCAGACGGCCGCCGAGGCCGACTGGCTGATCGGCGCGGGCCTGCTCGCGCCCCGCGTCACCGGCCGGGCGCTGCGCTCCATGAAGGCGCCCGGCACGGCGTACGACGACGACGTGCTCGGCAAGGACCCGCAGCCCGCGACGATGGACGGCTTCGTCCGCACCGGCCGCGACAACGGCGGCGTGCACATCAATTCGGGCATCCCCAATCACGCGTTCTGTCTCGCGGCGACCGCCCTCGGCGGGCACGCGTGGGAGCGCGCGGGACAGATCTGGTACGACGTCCTGACCGGCGGGGAGCTCCGGCAGGACGCCCTGTTCGCCGACTTCGCGACCCTCACCGTCGCCGCCGCGCGCGCCCGGTTCGGGGACGGCGAGGAGCTTCAGGCCGTGCTCAAGGCGTGGGAGCAGGTCGGGGTCAGGACCCTGTGACCGTGGCCCGCCGGGCGCTTTCGTACTAGACAGGGACCCATGCGTATTCAGGTGCGGCGCACGGGCGGGTTCGCGGGCATCGAGCGGTGCGCCGAGGTGGACACCTCGGGGCTCCCCGACGCCCTCGACTGGCGGACCCTGGCCGAGCGTGCGGTCGCCGCCGGCCGGGGAACGCCGCCCGCGGGGGTCCCGGACGGCTTCGGCTACGAGATCACGGTGGACGGCAGGACGGTGTACGCGGCGGATCCCCGGCTGACGGAGGAGCAGCGGGAGCTGATCACGCGCGTGCTGAAGGAGGGGGCGTAGTCAGAAGGGGCGGGCCGAGGTGGCGGGCCGAGGTACCGGCCCCACCCGACTCCCTTCCGCGTCGGCACCGTTGACGTCCGTCGGCGTGGGTGCGGATGATCGCGCGCATGGCGACGAACCCCCTCCCGCAGTTCCCGCCCGGCTTCCTCTGGGGCGTGTCCACCTCGGCCCACCAGATCGAGGGGGCGGTCGCCGGGCGCGGCCCCTCCGTGTGGGACGCGTTCACGGCCGAGCCGGGGCGGGTGAAGGACGGCTCGACGGCGGAGGTGGCCTGCGACCACGTCCACCGCTACCGGGAGGACGTGGCGCTCCTCGCGGAGCTGGGCGTGGACGCGTACCGCTTCTCGGTCTCCTGGCCGCGGGCGGACGCGCCGGGCGGCCTCGACTTCTACGACCGGCTGGTCGACGAGCTCCGCGCGGCCGGCGTACGCCCCGTGCCCACCCTCTTCCACTGGGACCTGCCACTGGAGCTGGACTGGCTGGACCGCGACACCGCCTCCCGGTTCGCCGAGTACGCGGCACGGGTCGTCGCCCGGCTCGGCGACCGCGTGGACAAGTGGATCACCCTGAACGAACCGGCCGAGCACACCCTGCTGGGCCACGCGCTCGGCGCCCACGCCCCCGGCAGGCGGCTCCTGTTCGACGCGCTGCCGGTCGCCCACCACCAACTGCTCGCGCACGGCCTCGCGGTACGGGCGCTGCGCGCGGCCGGCGCCGGCGACATCGGGATCGCCAACTCCCACGGCCCGACCTGGGCGGCCTCGGAGAGCCCCGAGGACGTGGCGGCCGCCGACTTCTACGACGTGCTCCTCAACCGCCTGTTCGCCGACCCCCTGCTGCTCGGCCGCTACCCCGAGGGCATCGCCGACCTGCTCCCCGGGGACGTCGCCGCGGACCTGGAGGTGATCGCCGAGCCGCTGGACTGGTACGGCGTCAACTACTACCAGCCGACCCGGGTGGGTGCCCCCGAGGGCGCGGAGATCGAGTTCGGCGGACTCACCCTGCCCGCCGAACTCCCCTTCTCCGTAAGGGAACTGGAGGGATACCCGGTGACGGACTTCGGCTGGCCGGTGGTCCCGGAGGCGCTGACCGAACTGCTCACCGGCTTCGCCGAGCGCTACGGCGACCGGCTCCCTCCGGTCGTCATCACGGAGAACGGCTGCTCCTACGAGGGTCTCGACGACCAGGAGCGGATCGCCTTCCTGGACGGCCACGTCCGCGCACTGCACCGCGCCTGCGAGGCGGGCGTCGACGTCCGGGGCTACTTCGTGTGGTCGCTGCTCGACAACTTCGAGTGGGCGGAGGGATACGCGCGCCGCTTCGGCCTCGTCCACGTCGACTTCGACACGCTGGAGCGCACCCCGAAGGCGTCGTACCGCTGGCTGCGGGACGCCCTGCGGGCGCGGGACTGGCGGCCCCCGGGCGGGGTGGGACGGGATGCGGAGGACGGACGGGCCGCCGGGCCCGAATATCGGATGCCGTGACCGGACCCCGTCGTCTTGGATGAACCGTATGACCACCCCTCAGCAGACCCTCGACCGCCTGGAGCACTACTACGACTCGGTGCCGCGCGCCGCGGCCCGCGCCGAGGACTTCGGACCGCTCACCCTGTTCGTCCGGGAGGGCCCGGGCTGGCCCTACTACGCGCGGCCCGCGCTCGGCCGCGCGGACGCGACCGGCGCCGCGGACGTCGACCGGGTCAGGGCCCGGCAGCGCGAGCTGGGCGTACCGGAGGCGTTCGAGTGGGTGGCGGAGGTGACGCCGGGGCTGCGGCGGGCCGTCGAGGCGTCGGGGCTGCGGGTGCACGAGCATCCGCTGATGGTCAGGGACCGGGACGTGGCGCTGCCCGACCCGCACCCCCTGGTCCGCGTCCTCGGGCCCGAGGACCCGTTCCTGGCCAGTGCCCTGGCGCTGCCCCACGTGGCGTTCGCGGCGCCCGGCACCGGCGTCGGTACGGCCGGCCCCGCCGAACTGGCCACCGAGACCACGGCGCGCGCCGGCGACGTGCCCGCCGCCGCGGACCGGATCAGGGCGGGCCGCACGGTGCTGGCCGCCGCGGTCGAGAACGGCGTCGCCCTGTGCTCCGGGATGCATCTGCCGGTCGGCCCGGTGACCGAGGTGGCGGGCGTCGGCACCCTGCCGTCCGCGCGGCGGCGGGGCCTGGGGCTCGCCGTGACCGCCGCCCTCGTGGCGGACGCCGAGGCGCGCGGTGCCGACACGGTGTTCCTGTCGGCGGGCGACGAGGACGTGGCCCGCATGTACGGCCGGCTGGGCTTCCGCAGGGTCGCCACGGCACTCATCGCGGAACCGGCCGAGTAGCTCCGGCGTCCCGGCGGCGGGCGACGGCCCGCCGCCCGGGGCTCAGAAGCCGAGCTTGCGGAGCTGGCGGGGGTCCCGCTGCCAGTCCTTGGCGACCTTGACGTGCAGGTCGAGGAAGACCGGCGTGCCCAGCAGCGCCTCGATCTGCTTGCGGGACTTGATGCCGACCTCCTTCAGGCGCTTGCCCTTCGGGCCGATGATGATGCCCTTCTGGCTGGGGCGCTCGATGTAGACGAAGGCGTGGATGTCCAGGAGGGGCTTGTCGGCGGGCCGGTCCTCGCGCGGCAGCATCTCCTCCACCACGACGGCGATGGAGTGCGGCAGCTCGTCGCGGACGCCCTCCAGCGCGGCCTCGCGGATCAGCTCGGCCACCATGACCTGCTCGGGCTCGTCCGTGAGGTCGCCCTCGGGGTAGAGCGCGGGGCCTTCGGGGAGCAGCGGGATGAGCAGGTCGGCCAGCAGGTCGACCTGCTGGTCGGCGACGGCGGACACCGGCACGATCTCCGCCCACTCGAACCCGAGCTCCTTGCCGAGCTGGTCGATCGCGATGAGCTGCTCGGCGAGGGTCTTGCTGTCCACGAGGTCGGTCTTCGTGACGATCGCGATCTTCGGCGTCTTCTTGATCGACGCCAGCTCCTTGGCGATGAAGCGGTCGCCGGGGCCCAGCTTCTCGTTCGCCGGCAGGCAGAAGCCGATCACGTCGACCTCGGCCCAGGTGGTGCGGACGACGTCGTTGAGCCGCTGGCCGAGCAGCGTGCGCGGCTTGTGCAGGCCCGGGGTGTCCACCAGGATCAGCTGGGCGTCCGGCCGGTGCACGATGCCGCGCACCGTGTGCCGCGTCGTCTGCGGCTGGTTGGCCGTGATCGCCACCTTCTGGCCGACCAGAGCATTCGTGAGGGTGGACTTGCCCGCGTTGGGGCGGCCCACGAAGCAGGCGAAGCCGGCGCGGTGTGTGGCCTCGGACGGCTCGGATGACTCGGTACGAACGCTCATGGCGCCCATTGTCCCTGATCGTCGGGCGCCCGCCGTACCAAGGTCGCGCCCGCCCGCCCCGCCGTAATCCCGGGGCCCGGCCCGGGGTCCGCTCCGTGAGGTCCCGGAAACGCCCGCGCAACACGAAACACGCCGGAAACGCGCGTGTGCACAACACGAAACGCGGGCCGGTGACCCTCGGACGACGCCCCGCCCGCCGGACGCCGCCCCGCACCGCTGGAGAGACCGTGACCCTGGCCGCCCCGCACCTCGACACCGGCGACACCGCCTGGCTGCTCGCCGCCACCGCGCTGGTCCTGCTGATGACACCGGGCCTCGCCCTGTTCTACGGCGGCATGGTCCGCACGAAGAGCGTCCTCAACATGCTGATGATGAGCTTCGTGTCGATCGCCCTGGTCACGGTGGTCTGGCTGGCCGCCGGGTACTCGCTCGCGTTCGGCGGCGACACCTTCGGCGGGCTGATCGGCGGCCTGGAGCACGCGGGGATGGCGGGCATCGGCCCGGACAGCGTCCAGGGCACGGTGCCCACCCTGCTGTTCGCGACCTTCCAGCTGACCTTCGCGGTCATCACGGCCGCGCTGATCAGCGGCGCGATCGCGGACCGGGCGAAGTTCGGGGCGTGGCTGGTCTTCGTACCGCTGTGGGCGCTGCTCGTATACGTTCCCGTCGCGCACTGGGTCTGGGGTCCGGGCGGCTGGATCCTGGAACGTCTCGGCGCCCTGGACTTCGCGGGCGGTCTCCCCGTCGAGATCACCTCGGGTGCCTCCGGGCTCGCCCTGTGCCTGGTCCTCGGCCCGCGCATGGGCTTCAAGAAGGACGCGATGCGGCCGCACAACCTGCCCATGGTCGTGCTGGGCGCCGGTCTGCTGTGGTTCGGCTGGTTCGGCTTCAACGCCGGGTCGGCGCTGGGTGCGAACGGCCTCGCCGCCGCCGCCTTCCTGAACACCCTCGCCGCCGGCTGCACCGGGCTGCTGGGCTGGCTCTTCGTGGAGCAGCGGCGCGACGGCCACCCCACCACGCTGGGCGCGGCGTCCGGCGCGGTGGCCGGCCTCGTCGCCATCACCCCGTCCTGCGGCTCGGTGTCCCTGGTGGGCGCCCTGGCCGTCGGCCTCGCCGCGGGTGTCGTCTGCTCGTACGCGGTGGGCTGGAAGTTCCGGCTCAACTACGACGACTCGCTCGACGTGGTCGGCGTCCACCTCGTCGGCGGCGTCATCGGCACGGTGCTCATCGGCGTCTTCGCCACGGAGTCGATGACCGAGGGCGCCGAGGGCCTGCTCTACGGGGGCGGGTTCGGGCAGCTCGGCCGGCAGCTGGTCGCCGTCCTGGCCGTCGGGGCGTACGCCTTCGCCGTCACGTACGGGATCGGGAAGCTCATCGACAAGGTCATGGGCTTCCGGGCGGACGAGGAGCAGGAGCAGACCGGTCTGGACCTCACGGTGCACGCCGAGACCGCCTACGATCACGGAGTCCTGGGGCACGGCGCCCCGGTGTCGTCGTCCGCCTCCCACGCCCAGAAGGTCAAGGCCCAGGCATGAAACTCATCACCGCGATCGTCAAGCCGTACCGCCTCGACGAGGTCAAGACCGCCCTGCAGGAACTCGGCGTGCACGGGATGACCGTCACGGAGGCCAGCGGGTACGGGCGCCAGCGGGGCCACACCGAGGTGTACCGCGGTGCCGAGTACCAGGTCGACCTGGTCCCGAAGGTCCGTATCGAGATCGTCGTCGGGGACGCCGACGCGGACCCGGTCATCGACGCGATCGTCAAGGCGGCCCGGACCGGCAAGATCGGCGACGGCAAGGTCTGGTCGGTACCGGTGGAGACGGTGGCCCGGGTGCGCACCGACGAACGGGGCCCGGACGCCCTCTGACCGGGCTCAGGAGTCGAGGCCCGGGGCGCCGGGGCACGGTCCCGGGCGGAAGACGCCCCCGGCCAAGGTCACCGCTCTCCGGCCGGGAGCACCGCTCGGGTGCCCCCGCGCGGTCAGCCCGTGGTGTGGGTGGCGCGGACGACGCCGTCGGCCCCGGCGACCAGTACCGGCGTCCCGGGTCCCCCGAGATCGCCCACCGCCGCCAGATCGTCCTCGTGCGGGGTTTCGGCGTCCGTCACCACGGCCGCCGCCTCCAGCGACTTCGCGCCCGAGGCCACCGCCATCGCCACCGCGGTCCGCAGCGCGCTCAGCTTCAGGGAGTCCAGCGCGACGGTGCCCGCGACATAGGTGCGTCCGGTCTCGTCGCGTACGGCGGCCCCCTCGGGCACGCCGTTGCGGGCGCGGGCCGAACGGGCCAGGGTGACGATCTTGCGGTCCTCGGGGTCGAGGGCGGGGGTGTCGGTCATACGAGGAGCTTATCGAGCCGCTAGGGACGGTCGAGCCGCAGCCGCTCGGCCCTCGGAAGACCGGCCACCACCAGGTCGTACGAGTCCTCGATCAGCTCCCGGACCAGGCCGTCGGGGAGCTCGCCGTCCACCGTCACCGTGTTCCAGTGCCGCTTGTTCATGTGGTAGCCCGGCGCGATCAGGCCCGGGTACTCGCCGCGCAGCCGCACCGCGTCGTCCGGGTCGCACTTCAGGTTGGCCTTCAGCGGACGCCCGTCCAGGTTGGTGAGCGCGAAGAGCTTGCCGAGCACCTTGAAGACGGACGTGTCCGGGTTGAAGGGGAAGTCCTCCACGGTCGCCTCGAAGGACAGGCAGAACGCTCGCAGCTCCTGGGGCGTCACTCCGCCTTCGCCTCCTCGCGCGGCGCGTGCTCGGGGGTCACGGGCTCCACGAGCACCGTCACGATCTTGTTCCGGCGGCCCGCCGAGTCCTCCGCCGTCAGCCGCAGTCCACGGCCGTCGGGCAGCTCCACGACCGAGGAGGCGCCCGCGATCGGCACCCGGCCGAGCGCCTTGGCCAGCAGCCCGCCGACCGTCTCGACGTCCTCGTCGTCGTACGCCTCGAAGCCGTACAGCTCCCCGAGGTCGCCGATGTCGAGCCGGGCCGTCACCCGGTAGCGGTCCTCGCCCAGTTCGTCCACCGGGGGCAGCTCGCGGTCGTACTCGTCGGTGATCTCGCCGACGATCTCCTCCAGGATGTCCTCGATGGTGACGATCCCGGCCGTGCCGCCGTACTCGTCGATGACGACGGCGACGTGGTTGCGCTCCTGCTGCATCTCGCGGAGCAGGTCGCCCGCGTTCTTGGTGTCGGGGACGAAGGCGGCGGGCCGCATCGCCGTGGACACCAGCTCGCTCTCCGCCTCCCGGCTGATGTGCGTCTTGCGCGCCAGGTCCTTCAGGTACACGATCCCGACGATGTCGTCCTCGCTCTCCCCGGTGACCGGGATGCGCGAGAAGCCGGAGCGCAGGGCGAGCGTCAGCGCCTGGCGGATGGTCTTGAAGCGCTCGATGACGACCAGGTCGGTGCGCGGCACCATCACCTCGCGGACGAGTGTGTCGCCCAGCTCGAAGACGGAGTGCACCATGCGGCGCTCCTCGTCCTCGATGAGGGACTCCTTCTCCGCGAGGTCGACGAGCGCCCGCAGCTCGGCCTCCGAGGCGAACGGGCCGCGCCGGAAGCCCTTGCCGGGGGTGAGGGCGTTGCCGATGAGGATCAGCAGCGGCGGGATCGGCCCCATGATCCGGGCCAGCGGCAGCAGGACGTAGGCGGCGGCGGTCGCCGTGTTCAGCGGGTGCTGGCGGCCGATGGTGCGCGGCGAGACGCCGACGGCGACATAGCTGACCAGCACCATCACGCCGATGGCGACGGCGAGCGCCTGCCAGGTCTCGTCGAACTCCTTGAGGCAGGCGTACGTGACGAGGGCGGCGGCGGCCATCTCGCAGGTGATGCGCACCAGCAGGGCGACGTTGAGATAGCGGGTCGGGTCGGCGGCGACCTGCGCGAGCTTGGCGCCGCCGCGCCGCCCGCCGCGTACGGCCTCCTCGGCGCGGAAGCTGGAGACGCGCGCGATGCCCGCCTCCGCGCAGGCGGCGAGCCAGGCGACGACGACCAGCGCGATGGCGCCGATGACGAGCTGAGGAGTCATTTCTTCCCGGAACTCTTCAGGAGACGGTCGGCGCCGGGGACGGGCCGGTCAGGCCCTTGTCCGCGCGCCAGCCGTCCACGATGGCCGCCTGGAGACCGAACATCTCGGCCTTCTCGTCCGGCTCCTCGTGGTCGTAGCCGAGGAGGTGCAGCACTCCGTGGACGGTGAGGAGCTGGAGCTCCTCGTCCATGGAGTGCTGCGTCGGGGCGTCCTTGCCCTGCCGCTCGGCGACCTCCGGGCAGAGCACGATGTCGCCGAGCAGGCCCTGCGGCGGCTCGGCGTCGTCCTTCGTCGGCGGACGCAGCTCGTCCATGGGGAAGGACATGACGTCCGTCGGGCCGGGCAGGTCCATCCACTGGATGTGCAGCTGCTCCATGGCGTCGGCGTCCACGGCGATCACGGAGAGTTCGGAGAGCGGGTGGATGCGCATCCGCGCGAGGGCGTAGCGGGCGATGTCGAGGATCGCCTGCTCGTCGACCTCGGTTCCGGACTCGTTGTTGACGTCGATCGACATGGTGGTGCTGGTCTACTTCCGCTTGTCCCGGGCGCCCTTGTGGGTGCCGTTCTCCGTACCGTTCTCGCTGTCGTACTTCTCGTACGCGTCGACGATACGGCCGACCAGCTTGTGCCGGACGACGTCGTGGGACGTCAGGCGCGAGAAGTGGACGTCGTCCAGGCCCTCCAGGATGTCCTGGACCTGGCGCAGACCGGACTTCGTCCCGCTGGGCAGGTCGACCTGGGTGACGTCGCCCGTGATCACGATCTTCGATTCGAAGCCGAGGCGGGTGAGGAACATCTTCATCTGCTCGGGGCTCGTGTTCTGGGCCTCGTCCAGGATGATGAAGGCGTCGTTCAGCGTGTTGTGCGTCAGCAGATGGTCCTGTGTGACGTACAGCGAGTCCTCGGCCGCCACCTGGATGCAGACGGTCTCCTCGCGCCCTGCAGGCTCGATACTGTCGATGAATCGCATGGGACGCCCACCGCCCCCTGCCGCCCGGTACGTGTCACGCTTGCGGGTCAGCCTGAACGGTTCGATCTCCTCCGGAAGCCGGATGTCGACGATGTGGGCATCACGGTTGAACCGGACGTCAAGGCCGTTGACCCTGCCGGGCCGCCTGCCCTCGGCTGCCCGTCGGCGGGTGTACGCGACACCGCCCAGCGACTGCACCAGCGCGATCACGTCGTCACGCAGCAGAATCGATGTGGTCGTGTACTGGATGCGGCAGGTGCGGTCCTTCTGCGTGACCGGACCACCGTCGGAGTCGAGCAGGCCCTGGAGGAGCGCCAACCGCACCTCGGCCGCGTTGTACAGGTACTTGTCCGGCACGGACTTGCTGTGGGACCGCGTGCGCAGCAGGTCCAGCTCTCGCAGGACTCGCGTGACGGGGTTCTCCAGCGTGACCACGTCACCAGGCGACTTGATCCGGTTGAGGACGTAGTCGGGGCCGCTCTTGTGCCGCACCACGACACCGGGCAACGCCGCGTTCAGCGCTTCGACCAGCTCGGGGTCCTGCGTGGAGAAGGAGGGAGTCGAGGAGCCCGTCAGGCAGCCGTCGCCCAGCAGCAGGCCCAGTGCGTACGGGTCCATCGGCACGTCGCGCTTCGGGAAGCACACCGGAGCCGTGAGCATCGGCAGTTCGTACCTACGGGCGTGCGCAGCCCGCAGGTTGCCGATCATGTCCTGGGTCTCCAGAACACGCCACGGTTTGTTTCGGCGCCTGTCGGAGGCGGTGCGGACCGTCCACAGGTGCTCCCCGCAGCACAGGGTCCAGGAGCCGTCCTGGGCGGTGACGCGGTAGACGTCCTTCTCACCCTGCGGGTACACGCCGAGGACCGGGGTCGGCTCACCGTTCGAACCGATGACGAGATCACCGACCCGGAGGTCGCCGATGGGGCGCCAGCCGTCCGGTGTGAGGACGTTCGTGAAGACCGGTTGCGCCCTGCCGCGCATGTAGGCCAGCGGGGCCACCTCGATCGTGCCCGCCGCCATCAGACGCGGGATGGAGTCGGGGTCGAGCATGTCGTGCAGCGCGTCGTACAGGGGGCGCAGGTACGGGTCGATCTTCTCGTAGAGCGTGCCCGGCAGGAAGCCGAGGCGCTCGCCGGCCTCGACGGCCGGGCGGGTGAGGATGATGCGGTTGACCTGCTTGGACTGGAGCGCCTGGACCGCCTTGGCCATGGCCAGGTAGGTCTTGCCGGTGCCGGCGGGGCCGATGCCGAAGACGACGGTGTGCTTGTCGATGGCGTCGACGTAGCGCTTCTGGTTGAGCGTCTTGGGGCGGATGGTGCGCCCGCGCGAGGACAGGATGTTCTGCGTGAGCACCTCGGCCGGGGTCTCCTGGCCGTCGCCCTCCCCGTTCCCGCTCGCCCTGAGCATGGCGATCGAGCGTTCCACTGCGTCCTCCGTCATCGGCTGTCCCGTGCGGAGCACGAGCATCATCTCGTCGAACAGGCGCTGGACGAGCGCGACATCACCGGCGTCGCCGACCGCACTGATCTCGTTGCCCCGGACATGGATGTCGACCGCCGGGAAGGCCTTCTCGATCACGCGCAGCAGCGCGTCTCCGGAGCCCAGCACGGTCACCATGGGGTGCGCGGCCGGAACGGTGAACTGCGCTCTCGCCTGCCCCTGTGCGGGGTCGTGCACTGTGGGTGTGTCAGTCATGGGCCGGCTCTGTAGGCCTTGCTCGTCCTCCTCGTACCGGGGCGGCTCGGCGTGGGCCGCCCTCGCACTGCCAAGGGTACGTCGGTGCACCGACAACGCCGTAGGGCTTTTCCACACCCGTCGCACCCGTGTCAGGCGGAGCGGCGGAAACCGATCGTGGGGACCGCCCGGCGCAGCGGCCACGGCCTGCCCGCCTCGGGGACGAGGCCTTCCAGGAAGGCGTACCGGGCGAGGGCCGTGGGGTCCTGGTCGTCGACCGACTGGACGCGGCGCCACCAGGCGGCGATCTCGGACCAGCCGGGCGCCGACAGGGAGCCGCCGAACTCCTGGACGGAGAGCGCGGCGGTCAGTCCGGCGAAGGCGAGCCGGTCGGCCAGCGGCCAGTCGGCGAGCGTGCCCGTGACGAACCCGGCGACGAAGACGTCACCCGCCCCGGTCGGGTCGAGGGCCTCGACGGCGATCGCCGGGACCACGGCGCTCTCGTCGGTCCGGCCGTCCACGGCGTACGCGCCCTCCGCGCCGAGGGTGACGACGGCGAGCGGCACGTGCTCGGCCAGCGCGTGCGCCGCCGCCCGCGGGCAGTCGGCGCGGGTGTACCGCATGGCCTCCTCCGCGTTGGGCAGGAAGGCCTCGCAGTGCTCCAGGTCGGCGAGTCCCGCCAGGTCCCAGCGGCCGGTGTCGTCCCAGCCGACGTCCGCGAAGACACGGGTGCCGGCGGCCGCCGCCTCGGCGATCCAGGGGGCGCGGGTGCCGGGCGTCAGGGAGGCGACGGCGGCACGCGCGCGGGGGGCGTGTTCGGGGGCGGGCTCCTCGGGGGGCGGCTCGTGCCCGTGGCTGACCATCGTCCGCTCGCCCTCGTAGGCCATCGACACGGTGACCGGCGAGTGCCAGCCCGGTACGGTGCGCGACGGTCCGAGGTCGATGCCCTCGCCCTGCTCCAGGGCGTCCCAGCAGTACTCCCCGTAGTGGTCGTCGCCGAAGGCCGCCGCGAGTGACGTGCGCAGGCCGAGCCGGGCGAGTGCCGTGGCCATGTTGGCGACGCCGCCGGGGCTCGACCCCATCCCGCGTGCCCAGGACTCGGTCCCGCGCACCGGGGCCGAGTCGAGTCCCGCGAAGACGATGTCGAGGAAGACGGTGCCCGTGAGGTAGACGTCGAACGGCGGGTCGTGCGGGGTGCGCAGCCCGGCGAGCGGGTCGATCTGGGCCGGCCGGCGCGGTCCCTCTCCGTCGGGGTCGATCACGGTGGGCTCCCTGGCGTGGTGCGGATTCAGGCCAGTGTGCCACCCCCCTCGCCGGGGCCGGGGTCCCCCGCCGGGGCGGTTCCGCCCGTGTCGGGCACTGCTCGGGGCCCCGCCGCACCCGGTGCCGTGCCCCCGGCCGGGTCCGCCGGGACGTGTCCGGATCGCCCCGCCGGGACTACCAGCGCGGGACGGCGGGAGTCACCCACTCCGGGTCGGCGACCCGCATGGCGGCCGCGTCGTCGCGGTCGCGCAGCGTGCCGTCGTCGTCGAGCCAGCGCCGGTGCAGGAACTCCAGCCGGGAGCGGTCGAGTTCGACGCCGAGGCCGGGTGCGTCGGACACCGTGACGGCGCCGTTCTCGAAGGCGGGGCGCTCGGTGAGCACGTCCTCGGACTGCCAGGGGTAGTGGGTGTCGCAGGCGTGGTGGAGGCCGGGGACGGTCGACGCCACGTGGGTCATCGCGGCGAGCGAGATGCCCAGGTGGGTGTTGGAGTGCATCGAGATCCCGACCCCGAAGGTGCGGCAGACGGCGGCCAGTTCGCGGGTGTTGCGCAGGCCGCCCCAGTAGTGGTGGTCGGAGAGCACGACCTGCACGGCTCCCCGGGTGAACGCCTCCGGGATCTCCGCGAAGGTGGTCACGCACATGTTGGTGGCCAGCGGCACGTCCGTCGCCGCCGCGACCTCGGCCATGGCGGGGGTGCCGAGCGCGGGGTCCTCCAGGTATTCCAGCACCTCCCCCAGCTCCCGCGCGACCCGCAGCGACGTGGTCACCGACCAGGCGCCGTTGGGGTCGAGCCGCAGCGGACGCCCGGGGAAGGCCCGCGCGAGGGCGCGTACGGCGGCGATCTCCTCGTCGGGCGGGAAGACCCCGCCCTTGAGCTTGTAGGAGGTGAACCCGTACCGCTCGGTGAACCTGCGCGCCTGTTCGACGACTCCGGCCGGGTCGAGGGCGGCTCCCCAGTCGTCCCGCTCGGCGGCGACGCCCTCGGGGTGCGCGGCCCACTTGTAGAAGAGGTACGCGCTGTACTCGACCGCGTCCCGCACCTTGCCGCCGAGGAGGGCGTGCACGGGCAGCCCGAGGGCCTTGCCGAGGGCGTCCAGGAAGGCCACCTCGAAGCCGGAGACGACGGACAGCCGCAGCTTGTCGGCGGTCTGCACCCCGCGCAGCCCGCCCACGTCGACCTGGTGGTCGATCCGCCCCCGGTCGACGGCGACCGCGTCGGCGGCGGCGAACAGACCGTTCACGTCCGTGACCGACAGCCCCACCAGACGTTCGGCCAGGGGCCGGGCGAGTTCCAGGTACTTGCTGTCGCCGTACGTCTCGCCGACGCCCGTCGCACCGCCCGCCGTGACGACCTCCACGATCAGCCTGGGGGTGTACGGCTGGTGCACCCCCTGGGTGTTGAGCAAAGGCGGGTCGGCGACCAGGATCGGGGTCAGCCGGACCTCGGTGACGGTCAGGTCGCGGGTCACAGTGCGGCTCCTACGGGGGTGGGACCGGACACGAGGGCCAGCCCGGCGGCGATCAGCGCCTCGAGGTCGGCGAGGTCGGCGGGCGAGGGTTCGGTGAGCGGGGCCCGTACGGGGCCGACGGGCCGGCCGCGCAGCCGGGCCGCGGCCTTCACCAGCGAGACGGCGTAGCCGGTTCGGCGGTCCCGCAGTTCGACGAACGGGACGTAGAACTCGCGCAGCAGCCGGTCCATCACGGTGTCGTCACCGCGCCGGTGGGCCGCGAAGAAGGCGCCGGCGATCTCGGGGGCGAAGGCGTGCACCGCCGAGGAGTAGGCGGGTACGCCGACGGCGGCGTAGGCGCGGGCCTGGATCTCCGCGGTGGCGGCGCCGTTGAAGAACAGGAAGCCCTCGGGCGCGGCGAGCGTGAGCCGCTGGAGCCGGTCGAGGTCGCTGTGCCCGTCCTTGAGCCCGACGACCCCGGGGATGCGGGCGATCCGCCGCAGCGCGTCGGGGGTGAAGGCGACCTGTCCGCGCTGGTAGGCGATGAGCGGCAGCCGGGTCCGCGCGGCCAGGTGCTCCAGCTGCGCGACGAGCCCGTCCTGCGGGGCGGCGACGAGGTAGTGCGGCAGGACGAGCAGGGCGTCGGCGCCGGCGTCCTCGGCGATCCGGGCGAACCGGGCGGCCTGTGCCCAGCCGTAGCCGGTGCCCGCGACGACGGGGACGCGGCCCGCCGTCTCCTCCACGGCCGCGGTGACGACCTGCCGGTACTCGTCCTCGTCCAGGGAGAAGAACTCGCCGGTGCCGCAGGCCGGGAAGACGGCGCCGGGCCCGGTGGCGAGCTGGGTCTCCAGGTGCGCGCGGAAACCGTCGAGGTCGAGGGAGCCGTCGGCGTGGAAGCTCGTCAGCGGGAACGACAGCACGCCCCGGGCCATGCCGCTCCGGAGCCCGCTGACGGCTCCGGACTCTGAGTCCGTACGCATGCCATCTCCATATGTAGACGCTATACACGTATGAAAATGGAGCGTAGGCAGAACCCCCCGCCCCGTCAATGCCGCACACCCACCCCGAGCAGGGGACGACCATCGGACCGAGCCCACTCCTCCACGAACATCGGTCCCCGGTAACGCTGTTGACGTCGAGGCAGGCCGCCGAGCCCGACACCGACGCGCCACCGCCCGCACCCACCCGCGCCGCCGCACGATCGCCCGCAACTCACATAGGCGGACGGCGGCCCCACCGAGACGGGCGCCGCACGCCGACCCGGACCGCGAGGAACGACGGCCCGCAGCCGCAATTCGGCGGAAGGGGCCGTGCCGGTACATCAGATGGCCGTCGGGTACGGGAGGTACGCAACCGAGGAACGCTGGTACGGACGCCGACAACAACTACCGACGGCCGGATGTACCGGCACGGCCCCGACCCACCCACCGGACCGAAAGCGCCCGGCGCCCACCGAAGGCACCGGCACCCACCAGCGCAAACGACCTCGTTTACCCCGCTGCCCTCACCGCAAACGCGACGTGGCCCAGATCACACCGTCCCGCCTTCTTCCCGGGCCCGCCGCCTTGATACAAATTGCCCGCGCGTTCCTGTCCGTCGACAGCCGCCCACCCCCCTCACCGAGCCGCTTCTTCCGCATGCCCCGGGAACGCCCGTGTCCGCCCGCACCACCCCTCCCTGGCCCCTCGTCGCCCTTTTCACGGCGGGCTACCTCGCCCCCTACCTGCTCCCCACGACCGTCGGCCGACTGGACGCGGGGCTTTCCCTCTCCGCCACCCAGGCCGGTTCCATCGGCAGCGCCCTGCTGCTGAGTTCGGCCGCGGCGGGCTTCGTCCTCGCCTCGCGCGTGGAGCGCCTCGGCCCCCGCCGGGTCGCCCGCGCCGGCCTCCTCCTCGCCGCCGTCGGCTACGGCACCGCCGCCCTGACGACCACCGTCCCCGTGGTGGTCGCCGGTGCGCTGGCCGGCGGCTTCGGCTCCGGCACCGCCACCACCGTCGCCGCGACCGGCATCGCCGCCCAGCGCGATCCCCACCGCGCCTCCACGCTCGGCCTGCTCGGCGTCTCCGCGCTCGCCGGCGCGGTCTACCTGACGGTCCCCCACCTCGGCCCGGGCCACGGCCACCCGCTCGCGGCGATCGCCCTGGTCGCCCTGCTGGTCTGGCCGGCGACCAACCGCCTGCGCACGAAGGCGACCGCGGGGACCGAGGGAACGGCCGGGACCACCGGGACGGCCGGCACGGCGACGTCACGCCCGTCGGCGCACCGCCCCTACCCGAGGGCGGGCCTCGTCCTGGCCGGAACCATGCTCCTGTGGTCGCTCGCCCAGAACTCCCTGTGGGGGGTGAGCGGCCGCATCGGCACCGCGCAGGCGGGCCTGAGCGAAGTCACCGTCGGCGCGGTCTTCGCGATCGCGCTCGGCGCGGGCCTGCTCGGCGTGATCGGCGCGGGCGCCCTGGGCCCGCGCCTCGGCCGGGCGCTGCCGATCGGCGCGGGCACGGCGGTGATCGCGTGCTGCATCGCGCTCAGTGCGGCGGCCGACGACCTGACGTCCTTCGCGGCGGGCGAGATCGCCTGGAACACGGTCTACCCGATCGTGCTGTCGTACCTGATCGGCCTGGCCGCGACGATGGACCCGCGGGGCCGGTGGGCGGTCCTGGTCGGCTCGGCGTCCTCGCTCGGCACGGCGTGCGGCCCGCTGGCGGGCAGTCTGCTGTCGGCGTCGGCGGGCTATCCGGCGATGGGCCGGGTCCTGGCCCTCGGTCTGCTCGTCATCGCCGCCCCGATGACGGCCGTCGCCCTGCACACGAGCGGCCGCCGGTTCCTGCCGAGCCCGGTCCTCCGGACGCACACGGCTCGTGCGCACACCGCTCGGGCGCACACCGCTCGTACGCGCGCCGCCCGCGCGCACACCGCCCCGGAGCAGCCGGTCGTGGAGATCGCGCTGGACGGCATCCCGGCTCAGCGGGCGGCGTACGACACGGCGGGCCCGAGACAGGCGGCAGCCCCGGGCCCGGGACCGGGCTGACCCGCCCCGTCGGAGGCGGGCGCCTACTCGGTCCCGGCCACCGCCGGGGTCCCGAACTCGTAGGCGTCGACCTCGGCGAGGTACCGGGCGCGCCGCTCCTCGTCGTGGTCCAGGAAGGCGGCCTCGAAGGAGTTGCGGGCGAGTTCCCGCAGCCGCTCGTGACCGAGGCCGAGTACCTCGTGCACGGCGTGGAAGGTGTCGCCGACGTACCCGCCGAAGTAGGCGGGGTCGTCGGAATTGACGGTGCACAGCAGCCCGGCGTCCATCATCGCGGGCAGCGGGTGGTCCGCCAGGACGTCCACGGCCCGCAGCCGTACGTTGGACAGCGGGCACAGCGTCAGCGGCACCCGCTCCCGCACCAGCCGCTCGACCAGTGCCGGGTCCTCCATGCAGCGCAGCCCGTGGTCGACGCGCTCGACGCCGAGCACGTCGAGCGCCTCGGTGATGTAGGCGGGCGGCCCCTCCTCGCCCGCGTGGGCGACGCGTCGCAGTCCGAGCGCGGCGGCGGCCTCGTACACCTCGCGGAACTTGGCCGGCGGATGCCCCACCTCGGCGGAGTCGAGGCCCACGCCGACGATCCGGTCGAGGTAGGGCCGGGCGGCCTCCAGGGTCTCCAGCGCGGACTCGGCGGACTCGTCGCGCAGGAAGCACATGATCAGCTGGGTGGAGACGCCGTGCGTCTCCTCGCTGCGGCCGAGGGCGCGGGAGAGGCCGCGGACGACCGTCCCCATGTCCACGCCGCGGGCGATGTGGGCCTGCGGGTCGAAGAAGATCTCGGCGTGCCGTACGCCCTGCGCGGCGGCGCGGGCGAGGTAGGCGTCGGCCAGGTCGGCGAAGTCCTGTTCGGTCCGCAGGACGGCCATGAGCCCGTAGTACAGGTTCAGGAACGACTGGAGGTCGTCGAAGAGGTACGCCTTGCGGAGTTCCTCGGTGTCGGCGTAGGGCAGCGTGACGCCGTTGCGCGCGGCGAGCGTGAAGGCGAGCTCGGGCTCCAGCGTGCCTTCGATGTGCAGGTGCAGTTCGGCTTTGGGGAGGGGCATCGAAACATCGTACGAAACGAACGCCGCACATCCACACGAACCCTGCCCCACCGGTCACCTTCACCACCTGCGGCGCACGGCCCGCACGCCCGGCCCGTACTGGGGCTCCCGGCCCGCTCTGGGGCTCCCGGGCCGCACGGCCCCTCCCCGCGCACCGCGCCCGGGCCTTTCGAAGCGCCGCAGGACCGCACCCCCGGGCGGCGCGGCTGCCCGCCCTCCCCGCGGGCTCAGCCCCGCTTCGGGACCGGCACCCTGATCAGGTCGTGCGCCACGGTCAGTTCGCCCGCGAAGCCCGCGGCCCGGGCCTGCCGCTCGAACTCGGCGGGCTCCGAATACCGCTGGCTGAAGTGCGTCAGTACGAGGTGCCGTACGCCCGCGTCGGCGGCGACCCGTCCGGCCTGACCCGCCGTCAGATGCCCGTGGTCGACGGCGAGCCGCTCGTCCTCGTCGAGGAACGTGGACTCGATGACGAGCATGTCGCAGCCATCGGCGAGCGCGTGCACGCCGTCGCAGAGCCGGGTGTCCATGACGAAGGCGAACCGCTGCCCCCGCCGCACCTCGCTGACCTCGTCCAGGGTGACCCCGCCGACCGAACCCTCGCGTTGCAGCCGCCCGACGTCCGGGCCCCTGATCCCGCGTTCGGCGAGCAGGCCGGGCAGCATGCGGCGGCCGTCGGGCTCGACCAGCCGGTAGCCGAAGGACTCCACGGGATGGGAGAGCCGCCGCGCCTCCAGCGTGTAGGAGGCACTGGTCGCGAGCACCCCGTCGGCGTCGACGGGGGCCTCGGTCAGCGCGACGGTCTCGCGGTACGCCGTGGCGTACCGCAGCCGGTCGAAGAACCGCTGTCCGGAACGCGGGTAGTGCGCGGTCACCTCGTGCGGCACCCGGTCGAGGTTGATGCGCTGGATCACGCCGGCGAGTCCGAGCGAGTGGTCGCCGTGGAAGTGCGAGACGCACAGCCGGTGCAGGTCGTGCGCGGCGACCCCGGCGCGCAGCATCTGCCGCTGGGTGCCCTCGCCGGGGTCGAAGAGCAGGCCCTCGCCGTCCCAGCGCAGCAGGTAGCCGTTGTGGTTGCGGTGCCGGGTCGGGACCTGACTGGCGGTGCCGAGGACGACGAGTTCGCGTACGGACAAAGCGGGGCGTCCTTACCCGGGAGGCCACTGCAGGCCGCGTCCGCCCAGGACGTGGGCGTGCGCGTGGAAGACGGTCTGTCCGGCGCCGCTGCCGGTGTTGAAGACGAGCCGGTAGCTGTCCAGGCCCTCCTGGGCCGCGATCTCGCCGGCCTCGCGCAACACGTCGGCGGCGAGCGCCGGTTCGGCCGCGGCGAGTGCCGCCGCGTCGGCGTGGTGGGCCCGGGGGATCACCAGGACGTGCGTCGGCGCCTGCGGGTTGATGTCGCGGAAGGCGAAGGTCGTCTCCGTCTCCCGCACCACGGTCGCCGGGATCTGCCCCGCGACGATCTTGCAGAACAGGCAGTCGTCCTGCGGTTCTCCCGACATGCGTGTGCCTCCTCGCGCCCGTTGATCACTGTCGTCGGCATCGTATCGGCCCGCCGGTCCCGGGCCCCCGCCCTCCGGCGGACCTCCACCGGCGCCCGAGTCGCGCGCCGGGGCCGGTGGGGTCCGCGGCGGTCAGAGTCCGGGCAGGGACGGCGCGGTCTTCGCCGGGTTCTCGGCGAGCGCCGCCAGCGCGATGCGGATCGCCTCGTCGAGCTGGACGTCCCGGCCGGCGGCGTGGTCCTGGGGTGCCTGGACGACCTCGACATCGGGGTCGACGCCGTGGTTCTCCACGGCCCACTCGTGACCCTCCAGCCAGATCGCGTACTTGGGCTGCGTGACGAGGGTGCCGTCGACGAGCCGGTAGCGGCTGTCGATGCCGACCACGCCGCCCCAGGTCCGGGTGCCGACCACCGGGCCGATGCCGAGTGCCTTGATGGCGGCGTTGACGATGTCGCCGTCCGAGCCGGAGAACTCGTTGGCGACGGCGACGACGGGCCCGCGCGGCGCGTCCTCGGGGTAGCTGAACGGGCGCATGCCGCGGGGCAGGTCCCAGCCGACGATGCGGCGCGCGAGCTTCTCGACGACCAGCTGGGAGGTGTGGCCGCCGCGGTTCTCGCGGACGTCCACGACCAGTCCCTCACGGGCCACCTCGATGCGCAGGTCCCGGTGGATCTGGGCCCAGCCGGGCGCCTGCATGTCCGGCACGTGGAGATAGCCGAGGCGCCCGCCGGACCTCTCGTGGACGTAGGCCCGGCGGTCGGCGACCCAGGCGTGGTAGCGCAGCGGTTCCTCGTTGTCGGTGGGGACGACCACGGCGTGCCGCAGGTCGCCGCCGCCGGACGGGGAGACGGTCAGCTCGACGGGCCTGCCCGCCGTGCCGACGAGGAGCGGTCCGGGTCCGGTCACGGGGTCGACCGGGCGCCCGCCGACGGCGACGACGGCGTCCCCGGCGCGGACGGCGACTCCGGGCGCGGCGAGCGGGGCCTGGGCGTCGGGGTCGGAGGTCTCCGAGGGCAGGATCCGGTCGATGCGCCAACTGCCGTCCTCGTGACGGGAGATGTCCGCTCCGAGCAGGCCCTGGGCGTGGGAGCCGCCGCCCCGGCCGCCGCGCGGGGTGACATAGGCGTGCGAGGTGCCCAGTTCGCCCTGCACCTCCCAGAGGAGGTCCACCAGGTCGTCGTGGGTGGCGACGCGCTCCAGGACGGGCCGGTACGTGTCGAGGACGCCGTCCCAGTCGACCCCGCCCAGGTCGGGACGCCAGAAGTTGTCCCGCATGAGGCGGCCCGTCTCCTCGTACATCTGCCGCCACTCGGCGGCCGGGTCGACGCTCTGGTGGACCCGGGAGAGGTCGACGGTGATGTTGCTGTCGCTGTCGTCGTCGTTCGAGGCGCGGCGGTCGCTGGGGACGACCTTGAGCTTGCCGTCGGTCCACAGCAGGACCCGCTTGCCGTCGCCGCTGACGGCGAAGTGGTCGGCGTCGGAGGCGAGGTGCTCGATGCGCTGCTGGACGAGGTCGTAGCGCTCCAGCTCGGTCCTCGGGTCCGGGTCGTCCGGGGTGGCGCGGGAGGAGCCGAGCACCCCGCGCACCGGGTGGCGCAGCCACAGCAGGCCGTCCTTGGCGGCGCGCAGCCCGGTGTAGCGGGCGGCCTCGACGGGGAACGGCACGATGCGGTCGCCGAGTCCTTCGAGGTCGATACGGGTGGTCGGGGTGCCCTCGCTCTCGGGGGTCTCGTCCTTGTCGGGGGCCTCGAAGGGGCGGCCGTGGCGCTGCGGCCCGAACGGCGAGGGGGTGGTCGCGGCCAGCGTGATGAGGTGGGGCCGCGAGCCGCCGACGAAGGCGAGGTCGAAGACGTGCTCGTCGTAGACGGGGTCGAAGGAGCGCGCGGACAGGAAGGCGAGGTGCTTCCCGTCGAGGGTGAACGCCGGCGCGTAGTCCTGGAAGCGCAGCGGGGTCGCCTCGGTCACCGACAGGTCGGCGGTGTTGGCGAGCTTGAGCTGGCGCAGCGGGCGCGGGCCGGGGTGCGACCAGGCGAGCCACGCGGAGTCGGGCGAGAAGACGAGGCCGGAGACCTCGCCGTCCTCGCTGCGGTCGACCTCCCGGACCTCGCCGGTCTCCCGCTCGACGAGCAGGACGCGCCCGTCGTGCGAGGCGACGGCGGCGCGGCTGCCGTCGGGTGCCACGGCGAGCCCGAGGACCCGGCCGAGCCGGCCGGCGGCGAGCCGGCGCGGGGTGGCGCCGGGGGCGGCACCGGTGGCGGGCGCGAACTCCAGGGCGTCGTCGCCCTCGGCGTCGGTCACCCACACCACGTACTCCTCGCCGTCGGCGCGGAAGGTGCGGGGCAGCCGGGCGCGTACGCCGGGCTCGGCGGCGAGCGCGCGGGCCGGGCCCGCGCGGTGGGTGACCCAGTGGACGGCACCGCGCACGGAGACGGCGCTGCCGCGGCCGGTGTGGTCGGGCGCGCCCGCGCCGAACCAGCGGGCGGCGCTGACGGGATGGGGCTGGAGGTCGACGCGCTGGCCGCCGAGCCGGACGTCCAGCCGGCGCGGCTCGGCGCCGTCCAGGTCGTCGAGGAGCCACAGTTCACCGGCGGAGGCGTAGACGACCCGGGTGCCGTCGGTGGCGGCGTGGCGGGCGTAGAAGGCGTCGACGCCGGTGTGGCGGCGCAGGTCGGAGCCGTCGGCGAGGGAGGAGTACACGGCGCCGACGCCCTCGTGGTCGGAGAGGAACGCGACGCGCTGGCCGACCCACATCGGGTATTCGAGGTTCCCGTCGAGGTCCTCGTGCAGGCGGACGAACTCGCCCTCGCCCTCGCGGTCGATCCACAGCTTGCCCGCCGTGCCGCCGCGGTAGCGCTTCCACCAGGCGGCCTCGCGGCCCATGGGCGCGGACAGCAGGACGGTGCCGGGTCCGCCGTGGGCGACGTCGCCGACGGGGCCGTACGGCAGGGTGTCCGCGGGGCCGCCGTCGAGCGGGACGGCGCGGGCCCAGCTGCGCCGCAGGGAGGCCTGGCCGACCGTGCTGAGGGCGAGGACGCGTCCTTCCGGGGTCCAGCCGCGGACCTGGGTCCGCCCGCTCCCCCAGTAAGTCAGCCGCTTGGCGGGGCCGCCGTCGAGGGGGGCGGCGTGCACCTCGGGGGCGCCGTCCCGGGTGGAGGTCCAGGCGACGGTGGTGCCGTCGGGCGAGATGCGCGGGTGGTTCACCGGGACGTTGTCGGCGCTGACCCGCCAGGCGCGGCCGGCGGCGTCGAGCGGGGCGGCCCAGACGTCGTCCTCGGCCGTGAAGACGAGGAGGTCGCCGTGCAGGTGGGGGAACCGGAGGTATGCGGGGGGTACGGACTGTGTCACCCGGTCACCCTATGCAGCGCCCGGCCGCCCGGACAGGGGTTTGGATCACTTGGTGCCCCGGCGGCCGCGCCTCACTTGCCCTCGACCGGACGGCAGGAGGGGTAGTTCTCGCACCAGATGGTCTGCGTCTCGGTGACCGTCACGGTCGCCCCGGGCCGCCGCGGGTCGTAGGAGACGGGCGGGGTGCCGGCGGCGTCGCAGTTGCCGAGCACGCTGAGACGGAAGCGCTGTTTGCCGCCCACCTTGGCGGTGAGGTCGCCGCGTACGCACTTGCCGTTGACCTCGCGCGTGACCTCGCCGGTGATGGTGATGTCCTGCCCGCTCTTCGTCTCGCCCTGGCAGTCGACGTCCGCCACGGTCCGCACGGTGGGCGAGGACGACTTGCCGGGCGTGGACACCTTGTCGCGGTCGCCGTAGTTCGCGGTGCAGCTCAGCCACTGCACGTCGACGCCCCGCCGCTCCAGCTCCTTGGTGCCCGCCTGGTCCGTGGTGTACGCGACCGACGCGGAGCTGAGCCCGTCACCCGGTTCGCACGCGGCCACGCCGAACACGGCGACCGCGCCCAGAGCGGCCAGTCCGTGGAGCCTTCCGCGACCGGTCCGCCGCCTTGAATGCCTCAAAACCCCCATGGAGGGCAGCGTGCCACCGTCGCGGGCCCGGCGGTAGACCGCATGCGGCCAGTGTGACCGAGGGCCGCGAGGCGGCGGCGGCTCCCGCGCGGCTCCGCGAAGTCGCCCTGCGGAGGCGCGAGTTCCGGCGCCACCTGCGGGGACGGTGGGTCAGGACCAGCGTCCGGTGCGGCCCAGCAGCAGGGCCGTCGCCGCGGTGCCGGCGGTGGAGGTGCGCAGCACGCTGCGCCCCAGCCGGTACGCCTTCGCGCCGGCCTCGGCGAACAGCGCCAGTTCCTCCGGCGAGACACCGCCCTCGGGTCCCACGACGAGCACGATGTCGCCGCTCGCGGGGAGTTGGGCCGTGGCCAGGGGCTCACTGGGGTACGCGCGGTCCTCGTGCAGGACGGCGGCGAGGTCGGCGGTGGCCAGAAGTGCGGCGACCTGGCGGCTCGTCATGGCGTCGGTGATCTCCGGGAAGCGCACCCGGCGGGACTGCTTGCCGGCCTCCCGGGCGGTGGCCCGCCACTTGGCGAGCGCCTTCTGGCCCCGGTCGCCCCGCCACTGGGTGATGCAGCGGGAGGCGGCCCAGGGCACGACGCGGTCGACGCCGGTCTCCGTCATCGTCTCGACGGCGAGTTCGCCCCGGTCGCCCTTCGGGAGGGCCTGGACGACGGTGATGCGCGGCGACTCCGGCGGTTCCTCGGCGACCGCGCCCATCCGGACGGTCAGCCGGTCCTTGCCCTCGGCGCCGGTCACGACGCACTCCGCCCACCGGCCCGCGCCGTCGGTCAGGACGACGTCCTCACCGGGGCGCAGCCGCTTCACGGAGACCGCGTGCCGTCCCTCGGCGCCGTCGAGCACGAACTGTCCGCCGCTGTCCGGACGGAGGTCCTCGACCACGAACACCGGCGCGGTCATCGGGCCGTGCCCGCGGCCGGGAACGACGACAACGCTGTCTTCGCGGCGTCGAGTTCGGCGGCCAGGACCTCCACCAGCCGGCCGGCGGGCAGGTCGCGGGCCATCCGGTGGCCCTGGCCCGCCCACAGCGCCATGCCCTGCGGGTCGCCCGCCTTGGCCGCCGCCTTGCGCAGCGGGGAGGTGAGGTGGTGGACCTCGGGGTAGGCGGCGGGGGCGTAGGGGCCGTGCTCGCGCATGAAGCGGTTCACGAGGCCGCGGGCCGGCCGCCCGGAGAACGCGCGCGTCAGCTCGGTGCGGACGAACAGGGGGTTGGTCAGCGCCTCCTTGTGCACGGGGGCGGCGCCGGACTCGGGTGTGGCGACGAACGCGGTGCCGAGCTGGGCCGCGCTCGCGCCCGCCGCGAGGACCGCGGCGATCTGCGCGCCGCGCATGATGCCGCCGGCCGCGACGATCGGCAGCCGGACGCTCTCGCGGACCTGGGCGACCAGCGAGAGCAGCCCGATGCCGGCGCCGTCCGTCTCCGGGTCGTCCCGGTGGGTGCCCTGGTGGCCGCCGGCCTCGACGCCCTGCACGATCACCACGTCGGCGCCCGCCCGCTCCACGGCCTGCGCCTCGTCGGCCGTGGTCGCGGTGACCATCGTCAGCGTGCCGGCGCGGGCGAAGGAGGCGAGCACCTCGGGGGTGGGGCAGCCGAAGTGGAAGGAGACCGCGGGCACGGGATTGTCGAGGAGGACCGCGAGCTTGGTGTCGTAGCCGTCGTCGCGTCCGCTGTCGGGGTCGCCGAGCTCGGTGTGGTACCAGCCGGCCTCACCGGCGAGCTGGTGGGCGTAGACGTCGACGGCGGCCGGGTCCGTGTGTTCCTGCTGCGGCATGAAGAGGTTCACGCCGAAGGGGCGGCCGGTGAGGCCGCGCAGCTGCTTGATCTCCTGGTACATGCCGTCGGCCGTCTTGTACCCGGCGGCGAGGAAGCCGAGCCCGCCGGCCTCGGAGACGGCGGCGGCCAGCTGCGGCACGGAGACACCGCCCGCCATGGGGGCCTGCACGATCGGACACCGAAGGAGATCGGTCAGCGCGGAGGACATGACGGCATGTTGTCACGTCCTCCGTACAAGTCCGAATCCGGCCTTCCGGCGGCACAGGCCACCGGAATGTGCCTCTCCGGGCGTCCCGCGCGGGCACCGCGGGCGCCCGGTCGGGGCAGCCCGCGGGCGCCGGCGTCAGCGTCCGTTGAAGGCGTCCTTCAGCCGGGAGAACAGGCCCTGCTGCCCGGGCTGGAACTGGCCGGTGGGCCGCTCCTCGCCGCGCAGCTTCGCCAGTTCGCGCAGCAGGCGCTCCTGCTCCGCGTCCAGCTTGGAGGGGGTCATGACCTCGACGTGGACGATCAGGTCGCCCCGGCCGCCGCCGCGCAGATGCGTGACGCCGCGGCCGTGCAGCGGGATCGACTGGCCGGACTGGGTGCCCGGGCGGATGTCGACCTCCTCCAGGCCGTCCAGGGTCTCCAGCGGCACCTTCGTGCCGAGGGAGGCCGCGGTCATCGGGATGGTGACCGTGCAGTGCAGGTCGTCGCCGCGCCGCTGGAACGTCGAGTGCGGCAGCTCGTGGATCTCGACGTACAGGTCGCCGGCGGGGCCGCCGCCGGGGCCGACCTCGCCCTCGCCCGCGAGCTGGATCCGCGTGCCGTTGTCGACACCCGCCGGGATCTTCACCGTGAGGGTGCGGCGCGAGCGCACGCGCCCGTCGCCCGCGCACTCCGGGCACGGCGTCGGCACGACCGTGCCGAAGCCCTGGCACTGCGGGCAGGGGCGGGAGGTCATGACCTGGCCCAGGAAGGACCGCGTGACCTGGGACACCTCGCCGCGACCGCGGCACATGTCACAGGTCTGCGCGGAGGTCCCGGGGGCCGCGCCCTCGCCGTTGCAGGTGGTGCACACCACGGCCGTGTCGACCTGGATGTCCTTGGTGGTGCCGAAGGCCGCCTCGTCGAGGTCGATCTCCAGCCGGATCATGGCGTCCTGGCCGCGGCGCGTGCGCGACCGGGGGCCCCGCTGCGACGCGGTGCCGAAGAACGCGTCCATGATGTCCGAGAAGTTCCCGAACCCGCCGGCGCCGAAGCCGCCCGCGCCCCCGCCGCCGCTCTGCGAGAGCGGGTCGCCGCCGAGGTCGTAGACCTGCTTCTTCTGCGGGTCCGACAACACCTCGTAGGCGGCGTTGATCTCCTTGAACCGCTCCTGCGTCTTCGGATCGGGATTGACGTCCGGGTGCAGCTCGCGCGCGAGCCTCCGGAACGCCTTCTTGATCTCGTCCTGGGACGCGTCGCGGCGCACGCCGAGTACGGCGTAGTAGTCCGTGGCCACTTACGACTCCGCCAGGATCTGTCCGACGTACCGTGCCACTGCGCGTACCGCTCCCATCGTTCCCGGGTAATCCATGCGGGTCGGTCCGACCACGCCGAGTTTGGCGACTGCCTCGCCGCCCGAACCGTAGCCGACCGAGACCACGGACGTGGAGTTGAGCCCCTCGTGGACGTTCTCGTGACCGATCCGTACGGTCATGCCCGAATCCGTCGACTCACCGAGGAGCTTGAGCAGCACGACCTGCTCCTCCAGCGCCTCGAGGACCGGCCGGATCGTGAGGGGGAAGTCGTGTCCGAAGCGGGTGAGATTGGCGGTGCCGCCGATCATCAGCCGCTCCTCGTTCTCCTCGACGAGCGTCTCCAGCAGGGTGGAGAGCACCGTGGCGACCGTACCGCGGTCCTCCGTCTCGAAGGCCTCCGGCAGATCCTGCACCAACTGCGGCACGTCCGCGAAACGGCGGCCCGCGATCCGGCTGTTGAGCCGGGCCCGCAGATCCGCCAGCGACGCCTCGCCGAAGGGCGCCGGGCAGTCGATCATGCGCTGCTCGACCCGGCCGGTGTCCGTGATGAGCACCAGCATGACGCGGGCCGGGGCCAGCGAGAGCAGTTCCACGTGCCGCACCGTCGAGCGGGTCAGCGAGGGGTACTGGACGACGGCGACCTGCCGGGTGAGCTGCGCGAGCAGCCGCACCGTGCGCCCCACGACGTCGTCGAGGTCGACGGCGCCGTCGAGGAAGTTCTGGATGGCGCGGCGCTCGGGCGCGGTCATCGGCTTGACGCCGGCGAGCTTGTCCACGAACAGCCGGTAGCCCTTGTCGGTGGGGATGCGCCCGGCACTGGTGTGCGGCTGGGCGATGTACCCCTCGTCCTCCAGGGCGGCCATGTCGTTGCGGACGGTGGCCGGGGAGACGCCCAGCCGGTGGCGCTCGGTCAGCGCCTTGGAGCCGACCGGCTCCTCCGTCCCGACGTAGTCCTGGACGATGGCGCGCAGTACCTCGAGCCTGCGTCCACTGAGCATCGCGCACACCTCCAGCTGTCGGCACCTTGGTCGTCGCGGTCTTCCTCCTGGCACTCAGCGCGTGCGAGTGCCAGCGTTCCCCGGGCCAGTGTACGGCGGGGAGGTACGGCCCCGGCAAGGGCGGGCCCGTGACGTCCGCCGAGGTGTACGGACGTGTCCTGCGATGTCGCGCCGTCGCACCCCCCGCCGGGCTTCACCGCTAGCGTCTCCGTGTGACGGTGACTTGGGAAGAGCCGGGATGGGAGCAACTCGCGCCGCGGGCCGGGCGGTGCCGGCTGCCGGGCTGGGACTGCACCGCGGGGCTCGTGGTGGGCGAGGGGGCGGCCCTGCTGATCGACGCGGGGTCGAGCCTGGCGGAGGGAGCGCGGCTGCGCGCCGAGGCGGGCCGGATCCTGGGAACCGGGCGGCGTGTGACGCACCTCGCACTGACGCATCCGCACTTCGACCACGTCCTCGGGGCCGCCGCCTTCTCCGGGGTGGAGGTGTTCGGCGCGGTGGGCCTGGACACCGCGCTCGCCCACGGTCGCGAGGAACTGCGCGCCGACGCCGTACGCAACGGCCTGGACCCGCGCGCGGCGGCGGAGGCGGCGGACCTGCTCGTGCGGCCCCGCCACCTCGTCTCCGGCGAGTGGACGCTGGGCCTCGGCGGCGGCGCGCAGGTCCTGCTGGCGAACGTGGGCCCCGGGCACACCGCGCACGACCTCGTGGTGCTCGTGCCCGGCACCGACGGACCGGAGGTGGTGTTCTGCGGCGACCTCGTGGAGGAGTCGGGCGAGCCGCAGGCGGGGCCGGACGCCGTCCCGTCCCACTGGCCGGCCGCGCTGGACCGGCTGCTGGACCTCGGCGGGGAGGACGCGGTCTACGTGCCGGGCCACGGGGCGGCGGTGGACGCGGAGTTCGTCCGCGCCCAGCGGGACGCGCTCGCCGCCCGCTTCGGCGTGTCGTAGGCGCGGGCGGGGACTTCGGCGCGCGTCTTCTCCTATCGTCATCCGAATGCGCCAGTACTCTCCGGACCTGACCCCGCCGTGGAAGAAGCCCAAGCCCGTGCCCGAGGTCCCGGCCGACCCCGGTCTGGTGGTGGAGGAGCCCGGCACCGGTTTCTGCGGGGCGGTGATCGGCTGCGAGGCGGGCACGGTGACGCTGGAGGACCGCTTCGGCAAGCACCGGGTGTTCCCGCTGGAGCCGCGCGGCTTCCTGCTGGAGGGCAGGGTGGTCACCCTGGTGCGGCCCGCCGCGGGACCGGCCCGGCCCAGCCGCACCGCCTCCGGTTCGGTCGCCGTGCCCGGCGCCCGCGCCCGCGTGGCCCGGGCCGGCCGCATCTACGTCGAGGGCAGGCACGACGCCGAGCTGGTCGAGCGGGTCTGGGGTGACGACCTGCGCATCGAGGGCGTCGTCGTCGAGTACCTGGAGGGCGTCGACGACCTCCCCGCGGTGGTCGAGGAGTTCGGGCCCGGTCCGGACGCCCGGCTCGGGGTCCTGGTCGACCACCTGGTCCCCGGTTCGAAGGAGTTCCGCATCGCCGAGGGGGTCACGAGCGAGTACGCGCTCGTCGTGGGCCACCCGTACATCGACATCTGGGAGGCCGTGAAGCCGTCGTCCGTCGGCATCGCCGGCTGGCCCCGGGTGCCGCGCGGGCAGGACTGGAAGACCGGCGTGTGCCGCGCGCTGGGCTGGCCCGAGAACACCGGCGCCGCCTGGCAGCACATCCTGTCCCGGGTCCGCTCCTACAAGGACCTGGAGCCGGAACTCCTCGGCCGTGTCGAGGAGCTGATCGACTTCGTCACGGCACCGGAGTAGCGGCGCGCCCGGCACGGCACGCCGTCCGAGGGCGGATCCCAGCCCGCCGACCGCTGGAGGACGAACGCGACGAGGCGACCCGGGTCGGGGTCGGATTCCAGCCCGTCCGGCGCTTGAGGACAAGCGCGTCAGCGCGGCACAAGGCCCCCGGAGGGCGTGGCCCCAGGATACGGAGGAGAGCGGGGTACCTCAGTCCACCAGGTCGCGCACCACCGCGTCCGCGAGCAGCCGCCCGCGCAGGGTGAGCACGGCCCGCCCGGCCTCGTACGGCCCGGCTTCGAGGAGTCCTTCGGACAGGGCGCGGCGGGAGGCCGCGAGGCCGTCGGGCCTGAGCAGGGAGAGCGGGCAGCCCTCGCGCAGCCGCAGTTCGAGCAGGATGCGCTCGACCCGCCGGTCCTCGTCGGCGAGGAGTTCGCGTCCGGCGCCCGGGGACCGGCCGGCGGCCAGCGCCGCCGCGTACGCCCCGGGGTGCTTCACGTTCCACCAGCGCACCCCGCCGACGTGGCTGTGGGCGCCGGGCCCGGCGCCCCACCAGTCGGCGCCGCGCCAGTACAGCTCGTTGTGCAGGCAGCGTCCGGCGTCCGAGGTGGCCCAGTTCGAGACCTCGTACCAGTCGAAGCCCGCCGCCGCGAGCACCTCGTCGGCGATGAGGTACCGGTCGGCGTGCACGTCGTCGTCGGTCATGGGGACCTCGCCGCGGCGGATGCGGCGGGCGAGCTGGGTGCCCTCCTCCACGATCAGCGCGTACGCGGAGACATGGTCGGGGCCGGCGCCGAGGGCCGCGTCCAGGGAGGCCCGCCAGTCGTCGTCGGTCTCCCCCGGGGTGCCGTAGATCAGGTCCAGGTTGACGTGGTCGAAGCCGGCGGCTCGGGCCTCGGCGACACAGGCCTCGGGCCGGCCGGGGGTGTGGGTGCGGTCGAGCACCTTGAGGACGTGCTGCCGGGCGCTCTGCATGCCGAAGGAGATCCGGTTGAAGCCGCCGGCGCGCAGGGTGGCGAGGTAGGCGGGGTCGACCGACTCCGGGTTCGCCTCGGTGGTGATCTCGGCGTCGTCCGCGAGCCCGAACTCGTCGCGGACGGCGGCCAGCATCCGTACGAGGTCGTCGGCGGCCAGCAGCGTGGGCGTACCGCCGCCGACGAAGACCGTGCGGACGGGGCGCGGGTCGTCGCCCAGCACCTTGCGGGCCAGCCGGACCTCGTCGACCAGGGTCGACGCGTAGTTGTCGCGGGAGGCGAGCACGCCCCCGGTGCCCCGCAGCTCGGTGGCCGTGTAGGTGTTGAAGTCGCAGTAGCCGCAGCGGGTCGCGCAGTACGGGACGTGGAGGTAGAACCCGAGGGCGCGCTCGGCGGCCCCGGCCAGGGCGTGCGCGGGCAGCGCCCCGTCGTCGGGGACGGGCTCACCGTCGGGGAGTGCGGAAGGCATGCCCTCCATTGTCCAGCACGGCTCACCCGGCCCCGTCCGCGTGGTCCGGCCGGCCGGCTGGAAGCGGCCGGCCGGGCTGTTCCGCCTGGAGGACGAGGAGGGCCAGGTCGTCCTCCGGCGGCTTGTTCCCGAAGGCGTGCACGAGCCGCCGGATCCGCTCCGCGATCAGCTGGGCGCTCAGTCCGGCGCAGCCCGCGAGGGCGGTCGCGAGTCCGTCGTGGTCGTCGAACTGGCGGGAGCCGTCGCGGCGCTCGGTCACCCCGTCCGTGACGCACAGCACGGTGTCGCCGGGGTGCAGCTCGAAGGTCTCGGCGGTGTAGGCCGCGTCCTCCACGACGCCGAGCAGCATCTGCGGGGCGGCCACCTCCCGGACGGAGCCGTCGGGCCGCAGGAGGAGCGGCAGCGGGTGGCCGGCGGAGGCGAGGGTGCACCGCACGCCTCCGTCGAAGGGCACCAGCTCGCCGTGGAGCAGGGAGAGGAACCGCGTCTGCGGGCCCTCGGCGTCGACGAGCCCGGGCCCGCCCGACGCGACCAGGGCGCGGGCCGCGGCGTCGGCCGCCTCGGTCGCGTCGTCGAGCAGCAGCTGGTTGAGGCGGTCCAGGACGTCCGCGACGGCGTAGCCCTCGCGGGCCAGCAGCCGCAGCCAGGGCCGGGCGAGCCCGATGACGACGGCGGCCTCGGGGCCCTTGCCCTGGACGTCGCCGACCGCGAAGCACCAGCGCCCGTCCCCGGCCGGGAACAGGTCGTAGAAGTCGCCGCTCGGGCCGCCCTTGTCGCACGGCTCGTACACGAGGGCGCTGCGCACGCCGGGGATCTCGGCGACGGCGCCGGGCAGCAGGCCGCGCTGGAGGACCCGGCTGATGGTGGCCTGGCGCGCGTACTGGCGGGCGGCGCCGACGGCGAGCGCGATCCGGCGGCTGAGGTCCTCGACGAGTCCGGTGACCTCGTCGGGGAAGCCGGTCAGTCCGGCGCGTCCGATGACGAGGGTGCCCAGCGGCCGCCCACCGGCGATCAGCCGGTACGCCAGGGCCGCGCCGGGCGCTCCGTGCGGGCCCCGGTCCTCGCCGGGCCAGGGCACCGGGACGGCCCGGGAGCGCACCGAGTCGGGCAGCCGCGGCGGGTCCTTCTCCAGGGCGCGGCGCAGTTCCTCGATGCGGTTCTCGCTGCCGTGCCAGACCCGGGCCAGCCGCGGCCCGGTGGCGCCGCCGGGCCGATCGGAGCCCCGCCAGGCGGTGGCCTCGTCCTCCAGCCAGACGGCGCACCAGTCGGCGATGCGGGGCACGAGGAGCTGTCCGGCGAGCGCCGCGACCAGGTCCTCGTCGAGCTGTCCCGCGAGCAGGTCGGAGGCCTCGGCGAGGAAGGAGAGGGCGCCGCGGCTGACCCAGTCGTGGTCCCGCCGGGCGGTGTGGTGCGGGCCGGGGCCGGGCGGTCCTGCGGCGGCCGTCCGGGGCCCGGCGGCCGGTGCGGGGGCGTGCGGCTCGCTCCCGCCGTCGGCCGGAGCCGGCCCGCCGACGGGGAGCCGCGCCCACACGGTCTTGACGCCGGTCCGGTACGTCACGCCCCATTCGCCGGAGAGCGCGGAGACCAGGCGGAGCCCGCGGCCGTACTCGGGGGTGCCGTTCGGGCGCTCGGTGCCGTCGTCCCGTACGCCGCGGGAGGGGTGGTGGTCGGCGACCTCCAGGACGAGTCCGGCCGTGTCGTGGCCGCCGAGGGTGTCCGGTCCGTCCTCGTCGGCGTCCGGCTCAAGGGGGTCGTCCCGGTCGAGGCGGCAGAGCAGCTCGACGTCCGTCCCGGCGTGCACGACGGCGTTGGTGACGAGTTCGCTGACGATCACGGCGGCGTCGTCGAGCAGCCGGTCGGTGACCGCGACCGGGCCCGTCAGGGCGTGTTCGGCCCAGTCCGTGAGCGCGGCCCGGACGAAGCGGCGGGCGGCGGCGGGGGCGAGCGGACCGCCGGGCAGGGTCGTACGGGCCACCGCGCGCCGGCCCGTGCCGGTGCGCCCGGGGGCACCCCGGGCCCGGGACAGGGTCTCCCCTTGCGTCGGTATGGGCCCCACTGTGCGTCTCCCTGAGCAGTTCGGACGAATCACCTCAGCCGATGCGGACAGGGTGACAGACTGAGCGTGCCCATAAGCGCCGAGTCACCGAAGTGGGCCGCCATGAGTGAGAACAGTGCCGGGCATGCGGTCGAAGACGGTCGTATCCGGGCATCGGATCTGCGTCCGCTGCTCGCCGCGCTGACCGCGGTCAGGGACGGCTACTTCACCAAGGTGCCGGAGACCGGGCACGGGCTGGTGGCCGAGCTGAGCACGGCCTTCAACCAGGTGATGGACCGGAACATGCACTTCAGCACGGAGGTGCAGCGGGTCCGCCGCGAGCTGGTGCGCCACGGCCGGCTGGACGAGCGGCTGTCGGCGAGCCCGGGTCAGGGCAGCTGGACGTCCCGGGTCGACGACGTGAACCAGCTCCTCGACGCCCTGGTGGCGCCGGCGGCGAACGCGACCCGGGTCCTGGACGCGGTGGCGGGCGGCGATCTGACCCAGCGGGTCGACCTGCACGACGGCAACCGGCAGCTGCGGGGCGATCTGCGCCGGCTGGGCCGGGCGGTCAACAAGATGGTGGACCAGCTGTCGCTGTTCACCGGCGAGGTGACCCGGGTCGCCCGCGAGGTCGGCACCGAGGGGCGGCTCGGCGGCCGGGCCAAGGCGCAGGGGCTGTCGGGGAGCTGGCGGGACGTGACGGAGGCGGTCAACACCATGGCCTCCCGGCTGACCGCCCAGGTGCGGGACATCGCGCTGGTGACCACGGCGGTGGCGCGCGGCGACCTGACCCGGACGGTGACGGTCGAGGCGACCGGCGAGCTGCTCGAACTCAAGCTCACCGTGAACACGATGGTGGACCAGCTCTCCGCGTTCGCCGACGAGGTCACCCGCGTGGCCCGGGAGGTGGGAACCGAGGGCCAGTTGGGCGGCCGGGCGCAGGTGCGGGGCGTCTCCGGGGTCTGGAAGGACCTCACCGACAACGTCAACTTCATGGCGTCGAACCTGACGTCGCAGGTCCGCAACATCGCCCAGGTGACCACGGCCGTCGCCAACGGCGACCTCAGCCAGAAGATCACTGTCGACGCCCAGGGCGAGATCCTCGAACTGAAGTCGACCATCAACACGATGGTCGACCAGCTCTCCGCCTTCGCCGACGAGGTCACCAGGGTCGCCCGCGAGGTCGGCACCGAGGGCAACCTCGGCGGGCGGGCCCAGGTGCGCGGGGTGTCGGGCGTCTGGAAGGACCTCACCGACAACGTCAACTTCATGGCGGACAACCTGACTTCACAGGTCCGCAACATCGCCCTGGTGTCCACGGCGGTGGCGCAGGGCGACCTGGGCAAGAAGATCACCGTCGAGGCGAAGGGCGAGATCCTCGAACTCAAATCGACCATCAACACGATGGTCGACCAGCTCTCCGCCTTCGCCGACGAGGTCACCAGGGTCGCCCGCGAGGTCGGCACCGAGGGCAACCTCGGCGGCCAGGCCCAGGTCCGCGGGGTGTCGGGCGTCTGGAAGGACCTCACCGACAACGTCAACTTCATGGCCCTGAACCTGACCTCGCAGGTCCGCAACATCGCCCAGGTCACCACCGCGGTGGCCAACGGCGACCTCTCCAAGAAGATCACCGTGGACGCCCGCGGCGAGATCCTGGAGCTGAAGGACACCGTCAACACGATGGTGGAGCAACTGCGCGCCTTCGCCGACGAGGTGACACGGGTGGCCCGCGAGGTCGGCACCGACGGGCGGCTGGGCGGCCGGGCCCAGGTGCTCGGCGTCTCCGGGGTCTGGCGCGACCTGACGGACAACGTGAACTACATGGCGGACAACCTGACCTCGCAGGTCCGCAACATCGCGCAGGTCGCCACCGCGGTCGCGCAGGGCGACCTGTCCAAGAAGATCGACGTGGACGCGCGCGGCGAGATCCTGGAGCTCAAGACCACCATCAACACCATGGTGGACACGCTGTCGTCCTTCTCCTCCGAGGTCACCCGCGTGGCCCGCGAGGTGGGCAGCGAGGGGCAACTGGGCGGCCAGGCCCGGGTGGAGGGCGTGTACGGCACCTGGAAGCGGCTGACGACGAACGTCAACGAACTCGCCCTGAACCTGACCACTCAGGTCCGCGCCATCGCCGAGGTGGCCTCGGCCGTGGCCCAGGGCGACATGTCCCGCTCGATCACGGTGGAGACGCAGGGCGAGGTCACCGAGCTCAAGGACAACATCAACCTGATGGTGGCCAACCTCCGCGAGACCACCCGCGCGAAGGACTGGCTGGAGTCCAACCTCGCCCGCCTCGCCGCGCTGATGCAGGGGCACCGCGACCTGATGGAGGTCGCCGACCTGATCCTGCGCGAGCTGACCCCGCTGGTGAACGCGCAGTACGGCGCGTTCTTCCTGGCCGACCCCGAGGACGAGTCCCTGCGGACCGCCATCCCCGCGAAGGGGCTCGCGTTCATCGCCGGGTACGGCTCGGCGCAGGGCGCGACGGTCGACACGGGCGGCATGCCGGTGCACGGGCTGGTCCGGCAGGCGGCGCGGGAGAAGAAGCGCATCCTCGTGGAGGAGGCCCCGCCGGACTACATCAAGATCAACAGCGGGCTCGGCGAGGCCGCCCCGGCCAGCGTCGTGATCATCCCGATCCTCTTCGAGGACAAGCTGCTGGGCGTGATCGAGCTGGCGTCGTTCTCCCGCTTCTCCGACGTCCACCTGGCCTTCTTCGACCAGTTCGTGAACACCATCGGCGTCGCGATCAACACCATCATCGCCAACTCCCGCACCGAGTCGCTGCTCGGCGAGTCCCAGCGGCTCGCCACCCAGCTCCAGGAACGCTCGGACGAACTCCAGCGCCAGCAGGGCGAACTCCAGCGCTCCAACGCCGAACTGGAGGAGAAGGCCGCGCTGCTGGCGACCTCCTCGCAGTACAAGTCCGAGTTCCTGGCGAACATGTCCCACGAGCTGCGGACCCCGCTGAACTCCCTGCTCATCCTGGCCCGGCTGCTCTCCGACAACCCGGACGGCCGCCTCTCCGACCAGGAGGTGCAGTTCGCCACCACCATCCACCGCTCGGGGTCCGACCTGCTCCAGCTGATCAACGACATCCTCGACCTCTCGAAGATCGAGGCCGGCCGGATGGACGTACGCCCGAAGAAGCTGCCGCTGATCAAACTGCTCGACTACGTCCACGCCACCTTCCGCCCGCTCACCATCGACCGGGGGCTCGCCTTCGAGGTCTCGGTCGGCGAGGACGTACCGCGGGAGATGTACTCGGACGAGCAGCGGCTCCAGCAGATCCTGCGCAACCTCCTGTCGAACGCGATCAAGTTCACCGCGAACGGGCGCGTCGAGCTGCGGGTCAGCCGGCTCAAGGACCCCGAGCACCTCTTCACCCGTGAGAACAGCGACGACGTGATCGCCTTCGCGGTCTCCGACACCGGCATCGGCATCGCCCCGGAGAAACTCCCGGTGATCTTCGAGGCGTTCCAGCAGGCCGACGGCACCACCAACCGCAAGTACGGCGGCACCGGCCTCGGGCTCTCCATCAGCAGGGAGATCGCCGGGCTCCTCGGCGGCCGCATCGTCGCCGAGAGCGCCCCGGGCCAGGGCTCCACCTTCACGCTGTACGTCCCGGTCATCAGCCCCGGGCACGCGGCGAGCGGGGCGGTCGCCGAGGACCGCAGGCCACCCGTGCCCGAGCAGCTGTCCACGGAGCCCTACACGGCGCACGACACCGAGGACTCCTGGCCGACGCTCACCAAGCTGGAGGCGTGGAAGGCGGGCCGGGCCGGCCGGGTCCTGCCCGGCCGGCGCGTACTGATCGTGGACGACGACATCCGCAACGTCTTCGCCCTCACCCACGTGCTGGGCCGGGTCGGCATGCCGGTCCTGTACGCGGAGAACGGGCGCGAGGGCATAGAGACACTGGAACGCAACCCGGACGTCGAACTGGTCCTGATGGACATCATGATGCCGGAGATGGACGGCTACGAGACGATCGCCGCCATCCGCCGCACCCCCCGCTGGGCGGGTCTGCCCATCGTCGCGCTGACCGCGAAGGCGATGCCGGGAGACCGCGAGAAGTCCATCGCGCGGGGCGCCAACGACTACGTACCCAAGCCGGTGGACGTCGATCAGCTGCTGACCGTCGTCTGCGCGCTCCTCGACCCCGCGGACCCGGCCGCCGGCGGTGCGCCGGACCCCCGCGCCGGGTCCGCCGTCCCGGGACCGGGCTCCCCGGCGGAGCCCGCCGTACCGCCGCCGACCGAGTGAGGCACCGTCACGATGAGCGCTGAGGCAAGGACCGACGAGCGCGCGAGCATCCTCCTGGTGGACGACATGGAGGACAACCTGGTCGCCCTGGAAGCCGTCCTGGGGTCGCTCAACGAGCCGCTGGTGCGGGCGCGTTCGGGCGAGGAGGCGATGAAGGCCCTGCTGCGGCAGCGGTTCGCCGTCGTCCTGCTCGACATCCGGATGCCGGGCATGGACGGCTTCGAGACCGCCGCGAACATCAAGCGGCTCGACCAGACCAAGGACGTCCCGATCATCTTCCTGACCGGCACGGACGCCGACGCGGGCTACGCCTTCCGCGGGTACGCGACGGGCGCCGCGGACTATCTGACGAAGCCCTTCGACCCGTGGGTGCTGCGCGCCAAGGTGACCGTCTTCCTCGATCTGCACCGCAAGAGCCGTCAGCTGGAGCGGATGCTGGCCCGCGAGCAGGCCCGGTTCGACGAACTGGCCGAGCATCTGCGGGAGGTCGAGACCCACGTGACGGCCGGCGGCATCACGGACCCCGCCGCACTGCGCGGCCGGCTCCGGAAGATGGAGGACCTGCTCACGGAGATGCGGCACGGACGCGGCCTGTAGCCCCGGCTCCCGGCCTGCCAGCACCTGCGGGTACGGGGAGGGGCGGGCCCCGGACCTGTCACGACCTGCCGCCGCTACGGGAGCCCGGGGGCGGCCGATCCCGTCACGACGTGCCGGTGCGGGCGCACGCGGGGCCGCGGCCTCTCATGATGTACCGGTGCGGGGACAGCGGACCGCCGGTCCCCACACGACCTCCTGGTCCGGGAGCCCGGAGCCGGCCGCACCGTCACGACATGCCGGTGCGGGGCCGGGGATCGCCGGCCCCGCACCCGCACCGCCGGGTGGCTACGCCTCGCGCGAGCCCGCGTACATCTCCTCGATGAGGTGCTTGTACTGCCGCTCCACGACCGGGCGCTTCAGCTTCAGGCTCGGGGTGATCTCCCCGTGCTCCACGTCCAGGTCCCGCGGCAGCAGCCGGAACTTCTTGATGGTCTGCCAGCGCTGGAGACCGTCGTTGAGCTGCTTGACGTAGCCCTCGACCATCTCGACCGTGACCGGGGCCGCGACGACCTCGGCGTACGACTTGCCCTCCAGGCCGTTCTCCTTCGCCCAGTCCAGGATGGACGGCTCGTCCAGGGCGATGAGCGCGGTGCAGAAGTTCCGGTCGGCGCCGTGCACCAGGATGTTGGAGACGTACGGGCACACGGCCTTGAACTGGCCCTCGACCTCGGCGGGCGCGATGTACTTGCCGCCGGACGTTTTGATCAGGTCCTTCTTGCGGTCGGTGATCCGCAGGTAGCCGTCCGGGGACAGCTCGCCGATGTCGCCGGTGTGGAACCAGCCGTCGGACTCCAGCACCTCGGCGGTCTTCTCGGGCAGCCCGTGGTAGCCCTCCATGATGCCGGGGCCGCGCAGCAGGATCTCGCCGTCGTCCGCGATGCGCACCTCGGTGCCGGGCAGCGGCTTGCCGACCGTGCCGGTGCGGTAGGCCTCGCCGGGGTTCACGAAGGAGGCGGCGGAGGACTCGGTGAGCCCGTAGCCCTCCAGGATGTGGATGCCGGCGCCGGCGAAGAAGTAGCCGATCTCCGGCGCGAGCGCTGCGCTGCCGGAGACGCAGGCGCGCAGGTTGCCGCCGAAGGCCTCGCGGATCTTGGCGAAGACCAGGGTGTCGGCGACCTTGTGCTTGGCGCCGAGCGCGAAGGGGACGGAGGCGACGCCGGTGCGCCGGAAGTTGTCCTGGCTGGCCTTCGCGTACTCGCGGGCGACCTCGGCCGCCCACTTGAAGATCTTGTACTTGGCGCCGCCGCCCGCCCGCGCCTTGGCCGCGACCCCGTTGTAGACCTTCTCGAAGATGCGCGGCACGGCCGCCATGTAGGTGGGCTGCACCACCGGCAGGTTCTCGATGATCTTGTCGACCCGGCCGTCCACGGCGGTGACGTGGCCGACCTCGATCTGCCCGGAGGTGAGCACCTTGCCGAACACGTGGGCGAGCGGCAGCCACAGGTACTGCACGTCGTCACTGGTGATCAGACCGGTGGCGACGGTGGCCTTGGCCATGTACGACCAGTTGTCGTGCGGCAGCCGGACACCCTTGGGGCGACCCGTCGTACCCGAGGTGTAGATCAGCGTGGCGAGCTGGTCGGCGGTGATCGCGCCGACCTTCTCCTTGATCAGGTCGGGGTTCTTCTCCAGGTACGCGGCGCCGCGCGCCTCCAGCTCGGCGAGCGTCAGCACCCAGTCGCCCTCGTCCTCGCCGGCGTCCAGGCCGGAGGGGTCGACGACCACGACATGGGTCAGCTCGGGCAGCTCGGCCCGCTTGGCGCGCGCCTTGGCGAGCTGCGCGGCGTCCTCCGCGATCAGGACCTTGCTCTCCGAGTCGGAGAGGATGAACGCGGACTCCTCCGCGTTCGTCTGCGGGTACACGGTCGTCGTGGCCGCGCCGGCGCACATGATGCCGAGGTCCGCGAGGATCCACTCGACGCGGGTGGAGGAGGCGAGCGCCACGCGCTGCTCGGGCTGCACGCCCAGCTCGATCAGGCCCGCCGCGATGGCGTAGACCCGCTCGGCGGCCTGCGCCCAGGTCAGCGACTTCCACTCGTCCGGGCCCTGGCCCGTGGCGGATGGGACGGGATAGCGGTAGGCCTCGGCATCGGGCGTGGCCGCCACGCGCTCCAGGAAGACGGCCGCCACGGAGGGCGGACGGTTCTCGATCAGGGTCTGTGTGTCGCTCACGACATCCTCCGGGGCCCGCGACAGTGCGTGCGACTGGCTCGATCGACTGCTGTGCGGCTGGCTGGTTGCGGCTGTGTTGTCGTCACTCGCGAAGCCTTGTTTAACTCGTGAGTAACTACCGAGCAGAGATCAGAGTAAGGCCCGACCGCCTGGTACGTAAGAGGCAGCGGCCTGTCACTTCCTACAGAGAGCAACCGCCCGCATGCACAGGGGGCCCGCCGCACACGAGCGGAACGGGCCCCTGCCGCCCGGTCCGTTTCCGGGCGTCGTCCGCGTATCGGACGGCTGCTTCTCGGTCCGGGCGGCTACTTCTTGCCCTTGCCCGAGCCGGCGTTGTCGTCACTGGAGAGCACGGCGATGAAGGCCTCCTGCGGAACCTCCACGGAACCCACCATCTTCATGCGCTTCTTGCCCTCCTTCTGCTTCTCCAGCAGCTTCCGCTTCCGGGAGATGTCACCGCCGTAGCACTTGGCGAGGACGTCCTTGCGGATGGCGCGGATGGTCTCGCGGGCGATGACGCGCGAGCCGATGGCCGCCTGGATCGGCACCTCGAAGGCCTGCCGCGGGATCAGCTCGCGCAGCTTGGCCACGAGCCGCACGCCGTAGGCGTACGCCGCGTCCTTGTGGGTGATCGCCGAGAACGCGTCCACCTTGTCGCCGTGCAGCAGGATGTCGACCTTGACCAGGCTCGACGTCTGCTCACCGGTGGGCTCGTAGTCGAGCGAGGCGTAACCGCGCGTCTTGGACTTCAGCTGGTCGAAGAAGTCGAAGACGATCTCCGCGAGCGGCAGCGTGTACCGGATCTCCACCCGGTCCTCGGACAGGTAGTCCATGCCGAGCAGCACACCGCGGCGGGTCTGGCACAGCTCCATGATCGAGCCGATGAACTCCGAGGGCGCGAGGATCGTGGCGCGTACGACGGGCTCGTACACCTCACTGATCTTGCCCTCGGGGAACTCGCTCGGGTTGGTGACCGTGTGCTCGCTGCCGTCCTCCATGAGGACGCGGTAGACCACGTTGGGCGCCGTGGCGATGAGGTCGAGCCCGAACTCGCGCTCCAGCCGCTCGCGGATGACGTCCAGGTGCAGCAGCCCGAGGAAGCCGACCCGGAAGCCGAAGCCCAGCGCCGCCGAGGTCTCCGGCTCGTACACCAGCGCGGCGTCGTTGAGCTGGAGCTTGTCGAGCGCGTCACGCAGCTCGGGGTAGTCGGACCCGTCGAGCGGATACAGCCCCGAGAAGACCATCGGCTTCGGGTCCTTGTAACCGCCGAGCGCCTCGGTCGCACCCTTGTTCAGGGTGGTGATCGTGTCACCGACCTTGGACTGACGGACGTCCTTCACGCCGGTGATGATGTACCCCACCTCGCCGACACCGAGGCCGTCGGCCGACAGCATCTCGGGCGAGTTGGTGCCGATCTCCAGCAGCTCGTGCGTGGCGTTGGTGGACATCATCCTGATGCGCTCACGCTTGTTGAGCTGCCCGTCGATGACACGCACGTACGTCACGACACCGCGGTAGGAGTCGTAGACCGAGTCGAAGATCATCGCGCGCGCCGGGGCGTCGGCGACACCGACCGGGGCCGGCACCTCCGCGACGACCCGGTCGAGCAGCGCCTCGACACCCATGCCGGTCTTCGCGGAGACCTTCAGCACGTCGTCGGGATCGCACCCGATGAGGTTGGCCAGCTCCTCGGAGAACTTCTCCGGCTGCGCCGCCGGCAGGTCGATCTTGTTCAGTACGGGAATGATCTTGAGGTCGTTCTCCATCGCCAGGTAGAGGTTGGCGAGAGTCTGCGCCTCGATGCCCTGGGCCGCGTCGACCAGCAGGACCGTGCCCTCGCAGGCCGCGAGGGACCGGGACACCTCGTACGTGAAGTCGACGTGCCCGGGGGTGTCGATCATGTTGAGGATGTGGGTCCTGCCCGGGTCCTCCGTGGGAGCCCAGGGCAGCCGGACCGCCTGGGACTTGATCGTGATGCCACGCTCGCGCTCGATGTCCATACGGTCGAGGTACTGAGCACGCATCTGCCGCTGGTCGACCACCCCGGTCAGCTGGAGCATGCGGTCGGCGAGCGTGGACTTGCCGTGGTCGATGTGCGCGATGATGCAGAAATTGCGGATCAGAGCCGGGGCGGTACGGCTCGGCTCGGGCACATTGTTAGGGGTCGCGGGCACGCAGGGTCCTGTCTCTTGAGGCGCCTGTCGCCTCGGGTCGGATCGATACGTAGGCTCCATGGTCCCACGGGCGCGGAGCTGCGACCGGTTTGGGCCGCCCCCGCGACGACTGGTAGCCTGGGTGGCTGTGTCTCATGCCCTCTCAGCACGAGGCACATACGGCTCCACCGGGTCACCGGAGGAGTATCGGCTCCGCCGGGCTACCAGCGGGGCAGCAGTTCCGCCGGTTCGCCGGGGAGCTACTCGAAGATCAATCACCGGCGCGTGAGGCCTGCCCTCGCGCGCCTGAACCTGAAAAGGCTCATCAGTGGCGAACATCAAGTCCCAGATCAAGCGGATCAAGACCAACGAGAAGGCCCGGCTGCGCAACAAGGCCGTCAAGTCCTCTCTGAAGACCGCGATCCGCAAGGCCCGCGAGGCCGCTGCCGCGGGTGACGTCGAGAAGGCCACCGAGTACACGCGCGACGCGTCGCGCGCGCTCGACAAGGCCGTCTCGAAGGGCGTCATCCACAAGAACCAGGCCGCCAACAAGAAGTCGGCGCTTGCTTCGAAGGTCGCTTCCCTCAAGGGCTGAGTCGGCTGAGCCCTCGCGGGCTCGACCCCTGACTTGACCGTCGGCTGGACCCGAGCGGGCCCTCTCTCTCCGCTCCCACCCGACACCCCCGGACCCACGCGCGACCTGCGTTCGCCACGCGGGCGTGGATCCACAGAGCTTGCTCCAAAGGCCCCGGTCGTCCCTCCTTCCCCAGGAGGGACAGCCGGGGCTTTTGCATTGAGTGTTCGGGGGTGGGGGGGGTGATGGCGGGCGGGTGGGAGGGGCGGGAGTGGTGGGGCGGTGGGGTCGGCAGTGGTGGAGGCGGTGGGGGCGGGAGTGGTGGGGCGGTGGGGTCGGCAGTGGTGGAGGCGGTGGGGGGCGGGGCGGTGAGGGCCTGGAGGTGTGGGAGCGGGGGTGAGGGGCTCGGGAGTGGGTCGGGGAGCCCGGGCGGGGGCGGGACCGAGAACAGGGGCGGGAGCTGGAGCGGGGCAGGACCGGGACCCGGAGCTGGATCCGGAGCGGGCCGGGATCGGGATCGGGAGTGGACCGGGGGCCGGGGGCAGGAGCGGTCCGGGGGCAGGAGCGGGAGCCGTCCGGCGGCAGGAGCGGTCCGGGGACGGGAACGGGGACGGGGACGGGGACGGGGGGCAGGATACGGACCGGGACGGGAGTAGACCGGGACCGGGACCGGGAGTGGACCGGGGCCGGGGACCGGGGGCAGGAGCGGGAGCGGTCCGGGACCCGGAACAGGAGCGCGAGCGGGATCCGGACCGGGACCGGGATCGGGACCGGGAGTGGACCGGGACCGGGGGCAGGAGCGGGAGCGGTCCGGGACCCGGAACAGGAGCGCGAGCGGGATCCGGACCGGGATCGGGACCGGGAGTGGACCGGGACCGTAGGCAGGATCGGGAGCTAGCGAGTCTTCGGCTTGCGCTGTGGGGGCCGGGTCCTCTGCGTGGCCGGCGGTCGCCCCGGGTTCCGGTTCGCGCTTGGGCAGCGGCGAGGTCCCTCCGGCCTGGTCGGGAGAGTCAGCCCGCCGCATCCCGCTTCGGAGTCAGCCCCGCCTGGACCGCGCCGCCCGGGCAATGGCGACGACCGCCTTCTCGAGCGCGTACTCGGGATCGTCCCCGCCTCCCTTGACCCCCGCGTCGGCCTCGGCCACCGCCCGCAACGCGTAGGCGACCCCGTCCGGAGTCCACCCCCGCATCTGCTGCCGCACCCGGTCGATCTTCCACGGCGGCATGCCCAGCTCCCGGGCCAAATCGGCGGGCCGCCCCGCGCGCGCGGACGACAACTTGCCGATCGCCCGCACCCCCTGCGCCAGCGCGCTGGTGATCATCACCGGCGCGACCCCGGTCGACAGGGACCAGCGCAACGCCTCCAACGCCTCCGCCGCCCGCCCCTCCACGGCCCGGTCGGCCACGGTGAAGCTCGACGCCTCGGCCCGCCCCGTGTAGTACCGCCCGACCACGACCTCGTCGATCGTGCCCTCGACATCCGCGGTCAGCTGCGACACCGCCGACGCCAGCTCCCGCAGGTCGCTTCCGATGGAGTCGACCAGCGCCTGACACGCCTCGGGCGTCGCCGACCGGCCCAGCGCCCGGAACTCACCGCGCACGAACGCCAGCCGGTCCGCCGGCTTCGTCATCTTCGGGCAGGCCACCTCGCGCGCTCCCACTTTGCGCGCCGAGTCGAGCAGCCCCTTGCCCTTGGCCCCACCGGCGTGGAGCAGCACCAGGGTGATCTCCTCCGCGGGCGCCCCGAAGTACGCCTTCACGTCCTTGATCGTGTCGGCGGACAGATCCTGCGCGTCCCGTACGACGACCACCTTGCGCTCGGCGAACAGCGACGGGCTCGTCAGCTCCGCGAGCGTCCCCGGCTGCAACTGGTCCGGCGTGAGATCCCGGACATCCGTGTCGGCATCCGAGGCCCGGGCAGCGGCCACGACCTCCTGCACGGCACGGTCGAGCAGCAGATCCTCCTGTCCCACGGCGAGCGTGACAGGGGCGAGGGGGTCGTCTTGTGCAGTCTTCCTGGCCATCGCGCCAAGCATCCCACGGGCCACTGACAACCCACCGCCCCGCCCGCTGACCCCCGCAGCCCTGATCAGGCGGCCGGGGAGCTCCTGCCTGATCACGCGACCGCGGAGCTTCAACCTGATCACGCGGGATCACACGGCCGGGGAGCTTCTGGGTCGCCTGGAGGGAAGGCGGACGTCGGGGACGACAGCTGGGCGTCGGCCCCCGGCTACGGCTCCTCCCGCCAGCCGTCCCACTCGCCCGCGAACTCGTCCAGTTCCTCGGCAACGAGCCGACCCTCCGCGTCCCGCAGCACGACCAGCCACTGCGCGTCCTCGGCGTCGTCCTCACCGGCCAGTGCGTCCCGTACGAGCTGCGGCTCCTCGGTCAGGCCGAACCGGTCCCCGAGTGCCTCCAACGCCTCCTCCGCCGCATCACGGTCGGGCAGCACCAGCACATGTCTCACATCGCTCACGGAGACATTTTCCGCCACGCCCGCCGGCCCAGGACGCCGGGCCCACCCTCACAGGAAGCAGACGCCAGGGAGCGAAGGAGTAGGGGCGCAGGGACGCAGGGGCGCAGGGGCGCAGGGGCGCAGGGGCGCAGGGGCGCAGACGGCAGGGTCGTCGCCTACGGGTCACGTGAGCATCCCGCCCCCGGACGATCCGCGGCCGATCTCGGGACAACTCCGGCCGATCCGCAGCCGCTCGGGGGACGACTCCGAACGGGGTCTGGCGACCCTGGGACGACTCCGGACCGGGCCTGGCGACCCTGGCCGACTCCGAACCGGGCGTGGCGACCCCGGGCTGACTCCGGACCGGGCGACCCCGGGCTGACTCCGGACCGGGCGTGGCGACCCCGGGCTGACTCCGGACCGAGCCCGGCGACCCCGGGCCCGATCTGAACCGGGCCAGGCGACACTGAGTCGACTCCGGCAACCCCGAGTCGATCAGACTCCCCGCACCACCGGAACCCGGTCCAGCTCGATCCCGAACCGCTCCCGGTACGCCCCCAGCACCTCCTCGTCCGTACCCAGCTCCGACACCTCCTTCGTGCCGTCGACTGCGGTCACCGTGAAGCTCCGGCCGCTCAGCGTGATCCGCCCTCCGTCCTCCGTCACCCGCGAACACACCAGCGACTTCGAGAAGTGCGACTCCGGTGACGTGCTGTGCCACCAGGCTCCCGTCACGAAGTCCCCGAGCACACGCCTGCGGGTCTCCAGGCGGTACTGCCCGGCGCCGTCCCGCAGCACGTCGAGATCCCCGTACCCCGGCACACCGTCCCCGCCCGGCTCCTCCACCTCCACCACACGGAACGTGCCGGCCGGATCGACCTGGTCGCCCCTCTCCCCGAAAGCCAGCGGCCAGTGACTGTGCGCCCCGAAGCCCACGTCGGTCAGCAAGTCGCCCCCGTCCGACGTCCGCACCCGCAGCGCGAGGTGGTCGTAGGGGACGCCGAGCCGTCCCCCCGCCGCGTGCACCCGCGCCGCCAGCAGAGCCACGTCGAAGCCCAGAGCGGCCAGCAGCATCCCGAACGCGCCGTTCAGTTCGTAGCAGAAGCCGCCCCTGCGAGCCCCCACCACCTTGTCCAACAGCCGCTTCTCCTCCAGCACGATCTCCTCACCGAGGTGGATCGACAGGTTCTCGAACGGGACAGTCCGCAGATGCCGCACCTGGAGTTCGCGCAGCGCTTCGGCGGTGGGCCGCTCGGGGCGGGCGGCCCCGATACGACTGAGGTAGGCGTCGATCTGTGCGCTATTCATGGCGCCAGTCTCTCTCCGCGACCACCGCACGCCCCGGTCCCGAGCCACCCAATCCGGCTGATTCTCCCTCCGCCGCCCGTCCCGCCGCCCTACTTGTCCTCCCTCTCGACCCACCTGCCCCCTCGTCTGAGCCCACCTGCCGCCTCCCTCTCGACCCACCCGCCCTCTCGTCTCGACCCGCCCGCCCCCTCGTCTCGGCCCCGCCCGGTCAGCCGCCCGCCCACTCCTCACTCTCGACCCGCGCCGCCGCCCGACCCGCTCCCTCCTCTCGCGCCGCCCACCACTTGGTTCGGCCCCTCCTTCCCGGCCCCTCCTCCGCCGCCGCCTCCTCCCCGGTTGCTCTCCCATCCGGACCGCCCCACCGGTCGGCCAGCTCTCGGCCTCTGACCGCCCCGCCACACGCCCCCCGCCTTCCACCCAGGCCGCTACCGCGCGACGCCTCCCCGGAACTGCCCCACGCTCCCGCCCCTCACCTCCTCATCCCGTCATCCCCTCACCCCCTCGCCACCCGCAGCCCCTCACCCGAGCCCGTTACGGCGATGGACCCGTCCTTGTCCGTGCGCATCACCGCTGCCCCCTTGGAACGCAGCGCGGCGACCGTGCTCGGTGCCGGGTGGCCGTACGGGTTGTCCTCACCGCACGAGATCAGCGCGAGCCGCGGAGCCACCCTGCGTATGAGTTCCGGATCCTGGTACGCCGATCCGTGGTGGGCGACCTTCAGCACGTCCACGGCGCCCAGGCCCGCGCCGTCGGGCGATCTCAACAGGGCCTGCTGGGCCGCGGGTTCCAGGTCGCCGAGCAGCAGCAGGGACAGTCCCGCCGACCGCACGAGCAGGGCGACACTGGCGTCGTTCGGGCCCTCGGCCGACGGGGCGGGACCCGGTGGCGGCCACACCACCCGCCAGTCGAGGTCTCCGGTACGCCGCCGCTCCCCCGCCGCGGCCCGGGTCACCGGGATCTGCCGTGCCGCCGCCTGGGACCGCACGAACTCTGCCTGTGACGGCGGCTCTTCCAGGCCGGTCGTCTCGATGGCGCCCACCGAGCGCCCTCGCAGCACGCCCGGAAGCCCCGCCACGTGGTCGGCGTGGAAGTGGGTCAGCACGACCAACGGGATTCTGGTGACGCCGAGTTCGCTCAGGCACCGGTCGACGAGCACCGGGTCCGGTCCCGCGTCCACCACCACACCCGTGCCGTCGCCCGCCGCGAGCACGGTCGCGTCGCCCTGACCCACATCGCACACCGCGAACCGCCAGCCCGGCGGCGGCCAGCCCGTGATCACCCGGGTCAACGGCGGCGGCTGCACCACGACCAGCAGGAACAGCACGGCGCAGACTCCGCACAGCCAGGGGTGCCTCACCAGCCTCCGCCCGACCAGGACGACAACCGCCGTGACCAGGGCGAGCAGCAGCGCGCCCGTCCAACTGCCCGGCCAGTCCACCCCCGCGCCGGGCAGCGCGGCTCCGGTGCGGGCGATGTCCGCGATCCATCCGACGGGCCAACTCGCCCCCCACGCCAGCGCCTTGGCGACGGGCATCGCCGCCGGTGCCGCCACGAGGGCGGCGAACCCCAGCACCGTGGCCGGTGCGACCGCGAACTCGGCCAGGAGGTTGCACGGCACCGCCACGAGGCTCACCCGGGCGGACAACACCGCCACCACCGGCGCGCACAGCACCTGGGCGGCGGCCGCCGCGGCCAGCGCCTCGGCCACCCGGGGCGGTACCCGGCGCCCCTGGAGTGCGGCGCTCCAGCGCGGAGCGACGGTGAGCAGGGCGCCGGTCGCCAGCACGGAGAGCAGAAAGCCGTAACTCCGCGCCAGCCACGGGTCGTACAGCACGAGGACCAGGACGGCGGTGGCCAGCGCCGGGATCAGGGACCTGCGTCGTCCGGTCGCGATGGCGAGCAGCACGATCGCACCGCACGCCGCGGCTCTGAGCACACTGGGGTCCGGTCGGCACACGATCACGAAGCCGAGCGTCAGCGCACCCCCGAACAGCGCGGTTGTCCGCAATGACATGCCGAGTCCGGCCGCCAGGCCGCGACGCTCCGCCCGCTGCGCCAGCCCTGGCGGTCCAATGAACAGGACCAGCAGGATCGCGAGATTGCCGCCGCTGACCGCCAGCAGGTGCGCGAGGTCGGTCTCCTTGAACGCCTCGTCCAGCTCCGGCGAGACGCGTGAGGTGTCACCGACGACCAGGCCCGGCAGCAACGCCCGCGCGTCCGGGTCCAGACCCTCGGTCGCCTGCCGCAGCCCGCCGCGCAGCCGGCCCGCGAGCCGCTGCGCACCCGACGGCTCACCCACCACATTCGGTGCCGCCCCGCCCCGCACGCGCAGGACACCCGCGATCCGGTCTCCACCCGTCAGGGCGGGCACCAACTGGGCGGACACCCGAACCCGCGTGGACGGCAGTAGCTCCAGCCACGGTGAACGCCCCGCACCTCCCCGCTTCCGGTCGCCGCTCGCGTCCACGATCACCAGCACCGGCGTGCGGGTCGCCACGACCGTCCCGTCCGGCTTCGTCAGCCGCCGCACCTCCGCGTCGAGCAGCACGGCCGTGGGAGCCGTTCTGTCGCCTCCGACGCGGGGCCGGGTGAGCCGGGGGTCGGAGGTGAGCTGCACCTCTGCGGTGACCCGCGCGTACTGCCGGGCCAGGTCCGGCACGGGGCCTCGGCGCAGGTCCGCCCCGTGCACACCGGCGGAGGTGGCGGCCGCGGCGACACAGAGCAGCACGGCGGCCACCGAAACCCGCGGCCACGCCCCCGAGACACCCTGAACGCCGTCTCGCCGTCGCCGCCCCGCCGAGGCAACGGGTGACCCGCTCGGACACTCCCGCCCGCTCACCCTCCCGTCCCGTGGCGCTCCCCGCCGCGCCCCGTTCCACCGCGCCAGCAACAGCACGGCCGCCCCGGCGAGACAGACCACGACCAGACCCGTCACCCACGCGCCGGACACGTGCACGGCGAGCGCCGCGGTCGCCCAGGCCGCCAGCGCGGGCGGCACCAGCCGCAGGTCCGTCGCTCCTTCCTGGCGGGGGTGCGACGCCCCCAGCCGTCTGCCCGAGACGGCATGCACCGCAGGGCGGTCAGGTGCCCTGTGCTCCGGGGTCCCCGACCCGCTGTGCTCTGCGGTCCCCAACCGGCTGCGCTCCGCGGTCCCCGCCCCGCTGTGCTCCGTGGTCCCCGCCGCGCTCATGGCCGTACGAGATTTCGGAGATCGGCGAAGCGGCGGTCGCCGATGCCGTTGACCTCGCGCAGTTCGTCGACCGACCGGAACCCCCCGTGCTGGGCGCGATAGTCGATGATGTGCTGCGCCAGCACGGGCCCGACTCCCGGCAGCGTGTCCAATTGGTCCGGTGTGGCGGAGTTCAGGGAAATCGGCGCCGCGGGAGCCCCTCCGGCCAACCCCGTACTGCCGGAGGCCCCCGCCTGGCCGGAGCCGACGCCTGCCGGGGGTGCGGGACCGCCGACCACCACCTGCTCGCCGTCGACCAGGAGACGTGCCCGGTTCAGTCCCTCGGTCTTCGTGCCGGGACGCACTCCGCCGGCCGCCCGAAGAGCGTCGGCGACCCGTGAACCGGCCGGCAGCCGCTGGACACCGGGACTGCGAACCTTGCCACTGACGTCCACATAGATCGCGGGGCCGGGGCCGGCGCCGTTGCCTCCGGCCGGTGTCGGCGCGCCTGTCGAGGACTCCGGGTTCGTGCCTTCCCCTCCGCTTTCCTCCCCGTAGGGAACCGCCGCCCGTACGACTTCCGGCGCGCGGACCTGTTGCGTACGTCCCGTCCAGAAGTGCTGGGCCGCGAAGATCCCGGCGACGACGAGCACGACGGTGAGCGCGGCCACGCTTCGCCGTTCCAGTCCGCACCGCGACTGGAGCCACAGCGGCAGCCGCTCCCGCACCGCGGGCGCGACCCGCTCGCGCCAGGCGTGAGGCACCCCGCCGACGTCGGCGCCCGTCCCCGACTCGGCCTCCGCGACGGCATCCGCGTAAGCACCGGCAGTGACGCCACCGCGACGGGTGACGCCACCGCGACGGGTGGCGCCCCCGCGATGCGTGGCACCACCGCGACGATCGTCACCGCCGTGGGCGGCATCCCCCGCCCGTCCTCCCGGCGGCCCATGGTCCGAACCTTCCGGCGGCTCGTCGTCAGAACCGCCCGATTCTCCTGCTTTTTCGGCGAAGAGCGCCTCGGCCCGTCGGCGGAGCACCTCCGCCGATGCCTGATGACGTCCGCCCCGGAGGCGGGCGTGGTGCCGCCGATGACGGGTACGCCCGTCGGAGACGGGACCCCGGCCCGGGCCGCTGGTCGCGATGCCTGTACGTGAGCGAGATCGAAGTGCCATGCGCCGAGGATGAGGCAGCCCGTGACTCTCGCGATGATCTTGGTCGAATCCCGTGGACGACGACCCCGTTGTGGATAACTCGCTCACCCGAACGGGGCAATCCACCCGCCCGCCACCTCACGCTGAGGCGCGCCCTCCCACCGAGACCCGCCGCCGCAGCCAGGCCCGGCGTCCGCCCCGATCCCGCCGCCTCACTGAGACCGGCCGTCCCAGCAAGGCCCGCCGTCCCCCGAGACCCGCCGCCGCACCGAGACCCGCCGTCTCACCACCAAGGCCCTCCGGCCTCACCGGGACGAGCCACCCGCCCCCCGCACCCCGGGGCCCGGGGGCGCCCCGAGGCCCGCGCCGCCCTCGCGGCCGGGGCGGTCCGCGCGGC